>DATNNA010000086.1:0-16783 GCA_035602075.1 Binatus sp. (SeqCode)
GGGGAGACGCGCTGGCGCTCGCCATTCTCTTGCTGGGCCGGGCGCCGAATGACGTTCAAGGCGGCCTGGGCTGCAGCACCGACTTCGGTTCGGTCGTCCGGTCCGCCGTGCGGGTACTGTTCCCCGCCCGCATCAGCGGCCGCCTGGGCGGTCGCGGCCACGGCCTTGTCGGCCTGCACCACATGTGCCTCCGGCGTGGTGGCTTGTGGTTTTGGCGCTTCGGCGACCTGACCCTGCGGAGCCGGCGCCTTCTCCGCCGTCGCGACGGCACTGCCGTCGCCGATCTCCGCAATCACGGCCCCGATGGGCGCGCTCTCGCCCTCGGCCACCACGATCTTGCTCAGCTTTCCGGTGGCGTAGGCCTCGACCTCGATGTTGGCCTTGTCGCTCTCGATCTCGACCAACGGCTCGCCTTTGACGACCTGGTCACCCTCTTTCTTCAGCCAGCGCAGGATCTTGCCGGTCTCCATCGAGTCCGACAGGCGCGGCATCTGGACGCTGGCCATCAGTTCTTTCCGAGCAGTGCCCTGGCCGTCACGATCACGTCCGCCTTGCCCGGGAAGGCGATCTTTTCCAACCGCTTGTTGTAGGGCGCCGGGACCTCGGCGGCGCCAATCCGCGCGACCGGCGCATCGAGGTAATCGAACGCCTCCTCGTAGACGCGTGACGCAATCTCCGAGCCGACGCCGTACGAACGCCAGCCCTCTTCGACGGTGATCAGCCGGCTCGTTTTCTTGACCGACTCGATCACCGGCGCCATGTCGAGCGGCCGGAGCGCCCGCATGTCGACGACCTCAGCGCTGATGCCTTCCTTCTCGAGTTCGCTGGCGGCGTCCATGGCGATGATCAGCATGCGCGAGTGAGCGCAGATCGTGATGTGCTCGCCCGGCCGTTTCACTTCGTTCTTGTCCAGCGGCACCAGGTGCTCGCCGTCGGGGACTTCCCCCTTGACCGCGTAGGTACCCTCGTTCTCGATGAACATCACGGGGTTGTCGTCGCGGATGGCGGACTTCAGCATGCCTTTCGCATCGGCGGGCGTGCCGGGCGCGACGACCTTGAGGCCAGGCACATGCGCGAACCAGTTCTCATGGCTATGCGAGTGTTGCGCCCCCAGCTGGTGGCCGCCACCACCCGGTGTGCGGATCACGAGCGGGACCTTCGTCCCGCCGCCGAACATGTAGCGGATGTGCGCCGCGGCGTTGACCACCTGGTCCATCGCGACCATGATGAAGTTGACCGTCATCATCTCGGCGACCGGCCGTAGTCCCGACATCGCGGCCCCGATGGCGGTGCCGATGATGATCTCTTCGGCAATCGGCGTGTCGAGGACGCGCTTCTCGCCGAACTCCTTCATCAAGCCGCGCGTCACTTTGAATGACCCGTCGTAGAGGCCGATGTCCTCGCCCAGCAGGAAGACCGATTCGTCGCGCTTCATCTCCTCGCGGAGTGCCTGGTTGAGCGCGTCGCGCATGGCAAGGACGGCCATCAGCTCGCTACCTCGCCAGCGTAGACGTCGCGGTAGAGGTCTTTCGGGTCCGGGTCCGGACTCTCCTCCGCGAACTTCACCGCCTCGTCGACCTGGGCGATGATCTCTTCGTCGATCTTCAGAAGCTCCTGATCGTTGATCATCTTTTGCTTCTTCAGGTACTCGCCGAGACTGAGGATGCCGTCGCGGGTCTGCCATTCCTTGATCTCTTCCTTGCCCCGGTAGGTGTCCGGGTCGGACATCGAGTGCCCGCGGTAGCGGTAGGTCACACACTCGAGAAGGCTGGGCTCGTGCTTCTCCCGCGCCTGCGCGACCAGCTGGTCGGTGATGCGGCGTACCGCCAGGATGTCCATGCCGTCGACGCGCTCGCCGGTCATGTCGTAGGCACAGGCCTTCTTCCAGATCTCGGTGACGGCCGAAGCGCGGCTGACCGAGGTACCCATGCCATAGAGGTTGTTGACGCAGACGAAGACCATCGGCAGATGCCAGAGCTTGGCCACGTTCAACGACTCGTGGAAGGCGCCGATGTTGGTGGCGCCGTCGCCGAAGATACTCATCACCACCTCGTCCGTGCCCTTGTAGTTGATGGCATAGCCACTGCCGCAGGCGATCGGCAGGGCCTGCCCGACGATGGCATAGCCGCCGTAGAAGCGGTGTTCCTGGCTGAAGAGGTGCATCGATCCGCCCCGGCCGTGCGAGGTTCCGGTCTCTTTGCCGAAGAGTTCGGCCATGACCGCCTTCGGGTCGATCCCCTTGGCGATGGCGTGGCCGTGCTCGCGGTAGGTGCTATAGACGTAATCCGTGGGCTGCAAGGCCGAGATGGTGCCGACGATGGTCGCCTCCTCGCCGATATTGAGGTGGCAAAAGCCTCCGATCTTGGCCGCCTGGTACATCTCGGCGGTCTTCTCCTCGAAGCGCCGGATCAGCAGCATCTCACGGTAGAGCTTGAGCAGAGTCTCCTTATCGGAAAGTGCGGCCTTCGAACGGCTCTCGGCGGCGCGCTGCTCGACTTTCATGACGGCTCCTGGGAGCCACGGTGGCAGAGGGGGTGCAAAACCCCCCTATTGTAGTGGCGAAGGGCGCAAATTCCGGCGCGTCAAAGGCGAGTTGGCGGCTTGCTGGCTTTGAGCGAAAAGAAGAGGGGGAGCTTGCCATCAAGCTCGGGTGGGAGGCGATAGCTGCCGTCGCTCGCCGGCAGCAGGAATGAGACCGGCCACTCGCAAAAGGTGAACTCGTGGAGGAATTCCACCAGAAGCCCGGCCTGAATGAGCCCGGTCACGATCTCGCCCAGCCCGTGGTTCCACCCATATTCATGCTCCGCCTTCACCGGGGCGGTCCGATCGGCGTATGAGCCCTGCGTCTTGAACACCAGCGGCTCCGGCGTCGTGAAGTACGGATAGCGAAGGCGGAGCTCAGTCACGCCGTCGTCGTCATCGAAGACCTGCTCGAAGGGGTGAATTTCCGTGACATAAAAGAGCCCGCCCGGCTTGACGAAATGCGCTGCGACCTGCGCCCAGCGCTCGATGTCAGGCAGCCAGCCGAGGACGCCACGCGAGGTGTAGACGATATCGAAGGTTCCCTGGAGCTGATTGGGTAGGTCGTAGAGATCCGCGCAGACGAAGCTGGCCGGCACGGAGATCTCCGCCGCTAACGCGCGCGCCCGCTCGATCCCGGCCGGCGAGAAGTCGGCGCCGGTCACCTGGGCGCCGAGCCTCGCCCAGGACAGCGTGTCGAGGCCGAAGTGGCACTGCAGGTGGAGCAAGGTCTTGCCCTCGACCGGGCCGATTTCCTCGATCTCGTACGCGCGGAGCCTGTTCTGGCCGGCCTTGAAGGCCTCAACCTTATAGAAGTCCGACCGGTAATTGATCCCGGTCCACTCGTCCCAGAGCGCGCGATTCGCCTCGAGGTACTTATCCATCGCCGCGGCTTGCGCCGTTCGGCGAGTATCCCTTCTGCGTATGGCGGGCCGTCACCACCGTCTTGATGTTGCCGCGGACGTTGAAGTCGCCGACGACCTCGATGAACCGCGGGTCGAGCAGGGTCACGAGGTCATCGAGGATTCGATTGACGGCTGCCTCGTGAAAGATCTCCCGGTCGCGGAACTTGTTGATGTACAGTTTCAGCGACTTGAGCTCGACCAGCTTCTGGTCGGGGATGTATCGGATGCGAATGGTGGCGAAATCGGGGAAGCCAGAATCGGGCGCCAGGCAGGTGAATTCGGGGATCGTGAAGGCGATCTCGTAGTCCCGCTTCGGGGTGTCGTTGGGCACCGCCTCGAGAGACGCATCGGCGATCATCTTGGCCCCGTATTTCACGGCCTAATGCTAGCCGGAGAACCAGCCGTCGCAAGAAAACGCCGGACCAGCCTTTATACGCGCCGATGGCGGACCCGAGCGACGCCCAGGCCGAGCTGGATGGCCTATTGAGCGTGATGTTCGCCCAGTCCGCCAACCGGGTTCTCCTCAGTGACCTCGGGATCCACCTTTTCCAGGACAGCAATCTGATTCTTGTTGGCAAGTTGCGGACCCCGCTCGATACGATGCTCGACCAGCTTCGTCAAGGCAGCGAGATGGGCGACCAGGGACGCGTCGGCATGTTCGCCGTCGTCAGCGGCGACCATCCGATGGAAGTGGTTCGCGTCGACCTGCTGGCGCGCGACGGCGATCCGAGGGCCGGCGCCTTGATCCGCAGATCGTCGGCGGAGACGTGGCCGAGGCCGATGCTGCCCGTCGACTACCGGCTCGCGGCCTAGGGGATTCTCCTCACGGCGTGACGGTGAAGGCAGTCCGCGAACTGGTGCTGGTGCCGTCACCGTTGGTCAACTGGATGACGTAATCCTGGACAACGCGACCGGCCGGCACTTTGACGGTCAGGGAGGACGCGTTGACAAGGGTCGCGGCCAGGCCGTCGAAGGCGCCGTTGGGACTGGCCAGCGGGACGAAGTGGACGCGCAGCATGGCGCCGGGGATAAAGCCGCTGCCCTGGACTGTGATGAGGGTGTCCTGCGCCGCGGACGCGCGGGCGGGGCTGACCGACTGGATGGTGGGTCCAGCGGTGGGCGAGCTAGTGGTATCGCTGCCGCGCAACACCAACGTTCCCGGGATGGGCGCCAGCGGCATCACGGTTCCGGTTTGACCGCGCCACTGCGCGATGTCGCTCGATGCGAGGTTGATGGGGAGCGCTTTCCCGGTGAGGGTCAGGATGCCGATTACCTTGCCGCCGGGCCCGACCACCGGCCCGCCAAGGTTTCCCGGCAGGTCATCCACGCGCAGCGTCAGCTGCATCGCGCCCCGTTGTGTCAGTACCGCCGGCGTTGATTGCCGCAGGTTGGCGACTTTCGGACTGGCGAGCAGCACGACCGGGTCGGCCGGCTGCAGCGTCGCCGGATCGCCAAAGGGCAAGGGCGTGCCATCGTTGGTCGCCCGGATCATGGCGAGGCCGAGGGTGGCATCGATGCCGATCACCCGCACGGAGTGGGTGCCTCCGGTGTTGTCGATGAGGCGCAGGCTCTGGCTGCCGTCGACCAGGCTGGCGGCGGTCAGGAAGTCACCTTGAGTATCGATGAGGAAGGCCGTCCCAAACGTATGGTCGTTGACGATCGTCATCACACCCGCGAGATCCCGTTCGAGCTCGTCCGGCAACAGGACGGCGGACGGCGGCGCCGTGGGGGTCGGGGTCGGCGCCGGCGTTGCTGTCGGCTGGGCCAGGCGCTGGGCGACGGTCGGGATCAGTACTGCCAATCCCGCCACCACGAGCGTGATCACGAGCGCCGCCAGGAGCTGCTCCTTGGGGATGCGAGAAATGCGGCCCACAGTCCTTCAACGGAGCAAGGGAGGGCTTTCTTGGAGGCGGTTTCTTGGAGCTTTTCCCTCGCCTCTGGAGGAGGGCAGGGTAGGGGCTTCGTATACATTCATCACGATGCGGCTGCGGAACACCGAAACGAACGCGGTCCAGCCGCTCGAGCGCCGTCCCGAACCCGTGCGGCTCTATGTCTGCGGCATCACCCCCTACGACACGACCCACCTGGGTCATGCCTTCACCTACGTCGTCTTCGACGTGCTCGTCCGGGCGTTGCGTGCCAGCGGTCAACCGGTCCGTTACGTGCAGAACGTGACCGACGTCGACGACGACATCATCAAGCGCGCGCGCGAGCTCGGCACCACCTGGGATCACCTCGCCGTCAAGGAAACCGCCCTGTATGCGGACGACATGGCGGACCTCAATGTGCTGGCCCCCGACGTCTTTCCCAGGGCCAGCCATACCATCCCGAAAATCATCGCGCTGATCGTGAGGCTCGCGGCGAGTGGCCACGCCTACCAACGCGACGGCAACGTCTACTTCCGCGTGGGCAGCGTCGCCGACTACGGTCGCTTGAGCCGGCTCAGTCGTGAAGAGATGATCACGTTGTCCGCCCAGCGGGGCGCCGATCCGAACGATCCGCGGAAGCAGGACCCGCTCGACTTCGTGCTCTGGCAGGCGAGCGCGCCGGACGAACCGCGCTGGGAGAGCCCCTGGGGCGTGGGGCGCCCTGGCTGGCATATCGAGTGCTCGGCGATGGCGTTGGAATACCTGGGCCCACAGGTCGACGTCCACGGTGGCGGCGCCGACTTGATCTATCCGCATCACGAAAGCGAGATCGCGCAATCGGAGTCTGTGACGGGGATCCGGCCCTTCGCCCGCATCTGGGTGCACGTCGGGATGGTTGGCTACCAGGGCGAGAAGATGAGCAAGTCTCTTCGTAACCTCGTCCTCGTTCGTGACCTACTGAAGCGCTACGACGCCGACAGCATTCGCGTCGTGTTGCTGCGCCACCACTACCGCGAGCCGTGGGAGTACACCGAAGACCAGCTCGATGACGCGGCCGCCTGGACCAAACGATTACGTGCGGCGGCGGCTCGCGCGAGCAATGGGACGGGCGAGAGCGCGCTGGCGGTGCGCGCCGCGCTGGAGGACGACCTGGACACACCTCGCGCCCTGCGCCTGCTCGATGATGCGCTGGGCCGCGGCGATGGCGGCTGGCGCGCCGCCGCCGATCTGCTCGGGCTGCGACTCGGCGCCTCTGGCGACGCGAAGCAAATGAAAAAGGCGCTCGGGTGGCGAGCGCCTTTCTCTAATGGGGGAGGGAGCTAGTTAGTCGCGGCCCTCGGGAGTCGTCGAGTGCTTCGCCGGCTTCTGCACTTCAGGCTTCTCCGGCTTCTCCGGCTTTTCGACGTCATGCTTCTCGATGTCCTGTTTCTCGACGTCCTGCTTCTCGACGTCCTGCTTGACTTCCGGCGTCGTAGACTCCGCCTTCAGTTCAGCAATCGCCGAATCGTATTCCGCCTTCACGGCAGCGATCGCCTTGCACGCATCAGCAACGATCGCCGTCAGGTGCGCGTCGATAGCGGCCGCGCCCTTGGCGCCGTCTTCGTCCGTGGTTTCGGCAACAGCCTCATCGATATTGCTGTTCGCCTCCGCCGTGACCTCGGCGATTGCGGCCTTGGCCTCGGCTTTGATGGACGCAGCCTCGGTCGCCGCTTCGCCCGTAAGCCCCGTCGGGTCAGCCAGCACCGCCGCAGTAGCGCACTGGCTAACCGCGGCCTTTGCTGTGTCGGGGGTCAAACCGGCAAAGCCCACCACACTGGTCATCAGTGCGAGCCCGCCGGCGACGATCGTCGCCGCAAATACGTTTCGCTTCATGCCATTTAATACGCATGCGGCTAGCCGGCTATTCGTAACGTTGTCGCAGCCGGGTGACGGCGGCCTTACGCAGGCTCGATGAGGCGATGAACGCGCGGTAACCGAGGCGGCGGGAAGGGTGGCATGTCATCAGGGCCGCGGGCTTCCAGCTCCGTGCGGAGCGCGGCGGTTTCGCGGACCAGGCGCTCGACATCGATCGTCATGCAGGCGGGCCGGTACGGTTCCAGCTTGGCGAGCCCGTGGCCGAGCTTCGCGACGGCTCCGCGCCAATTGCCTCGCCGCCAGTGATAGAAGCCAACCCCGACCTGCAGGATTCCCTGATAGAGGTAGCGCACCTCGTCCGGCTCGCGAATCCAGATGCCCTCGAGTGTCTCGTGCTGTCCGAAGAATTCCTGCCGGTTGAACTCGTCGATGCCGTGCAGCAGAGCATCGGGTGGCGGGCCGTCGCAGCGCGCGGTGCGGCGCGGAGCGGTCTTCTTGAGCGGCGCCTTCACGCCGAGCTTTGACCGGCGGCCGAGGCCCGCACGGTATCGCCGTCCGGCGACGCCGCCGGCAGTTCCAGATAGAAGGTTGTGCCTTTGCCCTCCAGGCTGTTTGCCCAGGCCCGGCCCCCGTGCGCCTCGGCCACCCGCCGCAGGAGGTACAGCCCGAGCCCCTCGCCACGGGCCGGTTGCTCGTCCGCCAGTGGGCTGAAGAGCTCGGCCAGCCGGTCGGCCGACATTCCCGGGCCGTCGTCCTTGACGATCAACTGGCAGCGATCGCGGGTCGCCTGCCGCAGGCGAAGCTGGACGATGGTTGCGCTGCGCGCGTGCTTGAACACGTTGTGGAGCATCTCGTCGAGCGCCGCCTCGAGCAGTGTCGCATCGCCCCAAACCTCAGCCTGACTGTCGAGCTGCAGCCGGAGCTCCATGCCCGCGCCCGCCATCCGCTGCCGGATCCGCTGCGCCGAGGCTTGAGCGACCGCATCGAGCGGGACGCGCACGGTGAAGGCCAGCTCCAGGGGCAGGCGTGACAGGAGCAGGACCTGGTCCGCGATCCGCATCAGGGTTTCGGACTGCTCGGCAAGCCGTCGCGCCACTATGGGCATCTGATCCGGCGGGACCTCGTTGTTGTTCAGCATGTCCGCGTAGCCCCGCAGGATCGCGAGTGGCTCCTTGACCTCTTGTGAGGCCAGCCGTACGGCGGATACCGGCGTGCGGGACTGACCGTTGAGCGGCTTTGATGCGGGTTGAAGTCGCGGTCTCAGCAACCCGGCCACCACGAGCAGCAGGTCCTGTTCCTCGGCGGTGTAAACACGTGCGCTTTTGCCCAGCACGGCCAGCGTGCCGGTCACCTCACCCTCGGCGTTGCGCAACGGCGTTCCGAGGTAGCTGATGATGCCAAACTGTTGCCGCATCGCCAGCCGCTTGAAGGGTTGACGTTTGGAGGCGTCGCGAACGTTGATCAGGCCACCGTCGCTCTCCTCCTCGGCGGCGCCAAACGTGTCTTCGAGCGGCAGCCGCGTGCCCGGCTCGATGGCTTGCCCGCTTTCGACCTGGGCGGCGACGATCTCCAGCGTTTCACCGTCGATCTTGCCCAGGAACGCCGCCCGAGCGTCCAGCGCCTGCACCAGGCAGTCGAGGGCGCTGTCGATGATATCCAGAACGGGTTTGTCGAGATTGGCGACCACCAGGCGGCGGACCAGGCTGAGGGGCGGCTGGCGGTCAGGACTCATGAAGCGGTGCCCACGGTTATAACACGCCCGGCCTCAGGATCCCCCTTGCGCGCGCGGAAATTCTCCCTTCCCCGCTTGGCCGGGGAGGGTCGGGGTGGGGGCATAAAATTGGCCACCATTGGCAGAGGTATCCAACGGGCGGGCGAACCTGCACCTGCACACGATCTTCAGCGACGGCGAGCTCCCACCGGCGGAGGTCGTCGCGGCTCACGCGGCCGCGGGCTTCGAGGTGATCGCCCTGACCGACCACGACACGCTGGCGGGGATCGACGCTCTGGGCGGCCTGGAGGGGCATGGTCTGCGGATGATCTCGGGCGTCGAGTTGTCGATCGAAGATGAACCGGGCCGCGGCCTGGTTGACGCCCACGTGCTCGGCTACGGCTTTGCCCTCAACAACCGGCGACTGCGCAACCGCCTGCATCAAGCGAGCGAGGCCCGCGAGGCGCAGAAACGGGAAACCGTCGATCGGCTGGCAAAGGCCGGATATCAGGTGACATGGGACGCGGTCCGCGCCGGCGCCAAGGGCAATGTCGGCAAGCCCCACATCGTCGCAGCCATCGAGGCCGCGCAGCCGGGCGTGGCACGCGAAGAGTTGTACGCCGTGATGGGGCCCGGCGGGATGGCGCACGTGCCGCGCTCCACGGAGATGTCCCTGGATGAAGCCGTCGACATGGTGACGGCGGCCGGGGGCGTTACGGTGCTGGCCCATCCGGGTGTCTACCGTCATGTGCCCGACCTGCAGGTGTTGTTTCGGACGTGCGCGGTGGCGGGCGTCCTCGGGCTGGAGGTCACCTACCCGCAGGCGCCGGATGACCCGTATGGGCCGAAGAGCGCGGCGTTGATGGATCGCTTCCAGGAGGTCGCGGCGTCATACGGGTGGGTCGCGACCGGCGGCGATGATTTCCATGGGCCACGGGTCACACCGCTGATCCGGTTGGCTGCATGGACGGCGACACCGGCGGCCCGCGCCGACGAGCTGCTCGCCCGCCGCAGCTAGCGCGTCGTCAGGAAGCGCGTGATCGCCTCCGCCACGGCATCAGGGCGATCGAGCGGGAGGAAATGCCCACCGGGATCGATGATCTCGACCGTGCTCTCACGAAGCTTTTGTTTGAGCGTCTCGGCCCAGCGTGGCTCGAGGAATTTGTCGTTTGCGCCCCAGAGGATCAATGTCGGCGTCTCGATTTCGTCGATGTGCTTCGAGCGGCTGGTGAGGTCCCGGTTGTTGAGCGCCCGCGCCGCGCGGAGATAAGCACGACGGCCACCCAGGTCCTGGAAAGGCCGTGTCCACTCGTCGACGAGCTCATCGGTGACTCGTCCGGGCGTGACCATCCCGGCTTCGAGGCCTTTGCGGAGTCCAGTGCGAAGGTCGATGTTGACCATGATCTGGTCCCACGCCGGCTCCTTCAAGCGGGCAATATCGGCAACCGGCCAGTTGTTGTCGACGATGCTGTCGATCAAGATGAGGCGGGCCACGCGTTGCGGTTCGTCGACGGCCATCAGTTGGGCCACGCCGCCGCCGATGTCGTGGCCGGCGACCGCCGCCTGGTGCACGCCGATCGTTTCCATGAAGGCCACCACGTAACGCGCTTGCGCGGCGATCGAAAGATCGACATCCATGCGCTTGTCCGAATCGCCGTAGCCGAGCAGGTCCGGCGCCAGAACTTCGAAGGTTGCGGACAGCGGACCGATGACATCGCGCCAGAGGTACGAGGAGCTGGGAATCCCGTGCAGCAGGACGAGCGCTGGGCCCTGCCCTGTTCGGAGATAGGCGATGTCGCCGGCAAACGTCCGGATCTTCCGCTTGCTCTGGGCGAGTGGCGCCATCCCGATGAGCTCGGTGATCATCGGCGGCGACACGGTCGGTGTCGGCGTGCGCTCCAGCGGCGACGGAGGGGCGGCAAAACGCGCCGCGGGTTCACCGGCCTGGAGCGGCAGGGCTTGTGGCAATGGTTGGAGCGAAGGCTGCTCTGGCGCTGGCGCAGCTCGCCGTTGCAGGATGACGTTCGTCGAACTCGCGCGCCCGATCAACTGGTTTTGCTGGTCCAGGATGTCCGCCTCAGCCACCGCGATCTGCTGTCCGCGATGCACGACCCGGCCAATGGATCGAAGCATGCCGGAGTCAGCGGTGACAGCCCTGACGAAGTTGACATGCAGTTCGGCGGTTGTGAAGTTCTCTCCCGGGAGGAGCGTGCTGTACACCGCGAATCCCATGGCGCTGTCGGCCAATGACGCGAGCGCGCCGCCATGGACAACGTTGTTCGGGTTGTAGAGGTCCGTCGTGGCGGGCATCTCGAAGGTCGCGCTGCCATCGGACACAGCAATAAAGCGCATGCGCAGGAGCCGGACGTACGGTGGAGGAGGCGCGGCCCCGCGCAGTGCGGCCTCGAGTAATTCGCGACCGGACATCTCTGCCGGTTCCGACATCGCCCGCATTGTAGGCCCGATTTGGACGGAGCGACCATTTCGGTGGTTACGGTCCTTTGGTAACGGTCATGTGACGAGCGTGTGATACCTGGTCGCGCCGATGCAAGCCATCGGTGCCGAGGCAGTTTGTCCTGTATAGACCGCGGTGGAGCGGTCAGTAAGGAAGGCGAAAGGGGGACTTCGTCTGAAGTACGCTGCGCCGCGTTTTGCAACACACTCAGCCGTGCTCTTGATGGCCGCCGCCATGCCATGGGTCGTCTTCCACGTGCCGGTCGGCGCCGCGCCCGCCCTTGCCGGCGGCACCGTTCCAGGCACGGCCCTGGCGCAAGCGCCCTTCGGCCGCGCCGTCGATGGCATCGGCTGGTCGATGAGTGGCTCGCTGGTCGTCCCGGCTGTGCCGGCGACGCCGGCGGGCGAGAAGCACCGCGACATCATTCATTACCAGGCCGTCGAGGGCGATACGCTGCGCGCGCTCGCGACGAAGTATGGGCTGTCGGTGAATACCCTGCTCTGGTCGAACCCCAAGCTCATCGACCACCTGACCGCGGGTCAGGACGTGGTCGTTCCGCCCGTCGATGGGGTGCTCGTCAAGGTCAGCGCCACCGACACCGTCGCGTCGCTGGCGCAGAAATACCGCGCCGAGTCGGACGCGATCATCGAGTTCAACCTGCTCCGTCATCCCGAGACCTTGCCGGTCAACGACTACCTGATGGTGCCGTACGGCGTTGGTCCCGAACCCGCCTCCGTTCCGCAGCCCAACGCTCAAACGGTCAGCGCCGGCAAGCGCTCGTGGTACGTCACGCCGGTGTACTCCTCCGGCGGGGCCAGCTATCCCTTCGGACAGTGCACCTGGTATGTCAACACCCGTCGGGCCGCCCCCTGGGGTGGCAACGCCTGGCAATGGTTTGGGCGTGCGCGCGCCTACGGCCGCCCCGAAGGCCCGACCCCGCGCGTCGGCGCCATCATGGTCACCTGGGAGTCACCCTACTGGGGCCACGTCGCCTACGTGGAGCAGGTCTACGCCGACGGAAGCTGGCTCGTCTCAGAGATGAACTATGCCAGCCCGACTGGCGGCGGTTGGGGCCGGGTCAGCTACCGGCACGTGATTCCGGGCACGATTCCGCTGATCGGCTTCATCTACTAATTTCGCTTCCCCGCTTCCGAGGGAGGGTCAGGGGGCCTCTTCTTCAATGAGCCGGCCGACGGCCAGCACGCGCGTTTCGTCATTCCACTGACCAACGACTTGCACGCCGATCGGAAGGCCAGCGGCCGCGCCAAAGGGAACCGATAGCGCTGGCAGACCGGTCAGGTTGAAGGGCGCCGTGAGGCGCACGAGCGCGCCATCGACCGGCTCCTCCCCGAAACGCCAGCGCACCGTCCGTTCGCCAATGACCGGTGCGGTGATGGGCGTCGAGGGCAGCAGCAAGACGTCGATGTCGTGGAAAACACGGCTCATCGCCGCCCGGATCCGGGCGCGCATCCGCTGCGCGAGCACGTAGTCGGCGCCGCCCACGAGCGCGCCCAGCTGGAGCCGCGTGCGGACGTCCGCCCCATAGTCGCGAGGCCGGGTGCGGATCCAGCGAGCGTGCAGGGCGCTCGCCTCAGCGCGGAGCGTGACCAATTGGGTTGCGACCGTCCATTCCATTTCCGGAATCTGCACGTCGCGGACCCGCAATCCGCGCCGGCGCAAGGCCGCCGCGGCCGCCTCGACCTGGCGGGACACCGGCGGCTGCACGTTCCGGAGGATCGGCCCCCGAAGGACGCCGACCCGCAGGCCCCGGGTCGACGCCCGGCGGGCCTTGCGCCCGGCGTCCCCGCCGGAGAGGACGTCCAGGAGCATGCCCGCGTCGTCGACCGTCCGGGCGATGGGACCGGCCGTGTCGAGCGACCACCCGAGCGGGAATGCTCCGTCTATGGGAATGGCGCCGAATGTGGGCTTGAGGCCGACGCAGCCGCAGAGCGACGCCGGCACGCGGATGGATCCGCCGGTGTCCGAGCCGAGGGCGCCGGCGCACAGGCCGGCCACTACGGCGATGGCCGACCCGCCGCTCGAACCGCCGGGGCTGCGGCGGGGATCGTGGGGATTGTGGGCGACGCCCCACCAGGGGTTGGCGGTGCTGACGCCGTAGGCGAACTCGTGGAGATTGGTTTTGCCGAAAATAACCGCGCCGGCCGCCCGAAGGCGGGCGACGGCGGCGGCATCGCTCGACGGGACCCAATCCCGCAGGATGCGCGACCCAACCGTCGTCCGCAGGCCCCGTGTGGCGAAGAGGTCCTTGACGGCAATCGGCACGCCCAGCAGAGCCCCCGTCTCGCCCCGGGACAGCCGCCGCTCAGCCCGCTGGGCCTCCCGCCGCGCCCGCTCGTCGGGAGGGGTGATGAAGGCGCGCAGGCCGGCGGCCGCCTCGATCCGCCGGGTGTACGCGTCCACCAGTTCGACCGGCGACACCTGACGCCGGCGCAGCGCGCTTGCGATTTGGACCAGTGGTGCTGACGTCAGCCGTTCAACCGATGGCATCCGTATCCTCGGGCGCTAGCGCCGCCCTCAGCTCTTCGACCAGCGCCAGGTACCGCTTCCATGCTGGCAGGAGTGCCACCACGTCCGCGGCGCTCAGCCGAAGCCCGGCCGCTCGGGCGGCGGCGGCCAGCAGGTCCCTCTCCGTCACCGGCACAGTATGCAACCCGCGACGGCGGGCCGGTGATCGGTTCCATCACCACTTGCGAGTGCGAAATGGTTTGACAAAAACGATTCTTCCGCCCTATTCTGCGACTGCCGCCAACGGGCTCTTGGGGAGGTGCCATGATGGCGGTGGCGCTGCCGTTCATCTAATTTTCATTGCTGAGGAGCCCGAAACAAATGCTGCTTGTGGAAGTCCGCCGCCTGGATGTCGCCCCCAACACCGACCAGTTCTGGACGCTCGTTTCCCGCATCAATGGCCCTGAGTTCATGGGCGTTCTCTACCGAGCGCGCGAGGCGATTTTCGATAGCGCCGGGATCAGTTTCACCATCGACCTCTTGAACAAGTTCCTGCAGTTCGACGTGACAAAGAGCTGGTCATCGGCCGACGAGGGCGAGCTCTTCATGGGACAGGCGCCGGTCGTCGGCTGGTTGCGGGTCCGTCGCCCGGGCTCCGCCACCCTGCGCGAGCTGCGCTCGGACGACGTCCACTTCATGGAGTTGGAGCACGCCGCCAAGCCGGCGTTCATCGAAGTCGGCGTCGCCTATCGTGCCGGAACGGAAAAGGTCCGGACCGACTTCCTGAAGCGGGTTCGGACCGCTACCCAGGAAGCCCTCGGCCAGGAAGTGGGCACACCCTCCTCGTGGCCGGTCCTCGCTCCCGTCGGCAGCCACAATTTCGACGCGATCCGCAAATCCCGCCAGTCGATCAACGAGCCCAGCGCCGAAGATAACGCGGCGATGGCGGCCTTCACCACACCAGAGATTCGCGCCCTGATCCGGGACCTGGAACGGGTCGGCTCCCTCACCGTCTCAGACCTGCCCAAGGTCCTCGGCGAAGCCCAGGGAACGGCCGTCGCCGGCCGCCTCGGCGAGCTCCGCAGTCTCGGCCTGATCCAGTCGGAGTACGTGATCGTGTGCTCCCGAACGGGCAACGCCGTGCTTCGCACCGATGATCCCAACAAGCTGCAGAAGATGGCGCCGGACTGGATGAAGTGCGCCTGCGGGCGGCCGCTCAACGAGGAGCGGGTCGACCAGGTCATCATGCCGACCGATCGTGCCACCGCTCTCAATGACAAGGGCCGCTGGATGACGACCCTGGCGACGGCCATCCTCCCCAAGCTGGGCATCAGCCGGGAGCAGGTCATCATCGACGCCAGCCCGGCCGGCACGGACATCGTTCTCGATTTGAGCGGTGACCTCGTCCTGGTGGTGCTCAAAGATCGGGAGTTCAACCTCGCGGATGCCTACGCCTTCAACGCCAAGGTCTCCCGCATCAAGGCGGCCGAGGGCTTGATCGTCAGCAACGAGGGTCTCTCGGGCGATGCGAAGAAGCTCGTCCAGGAAGAACTCGGTCCGCAACGCGCGCGGATCACCGACCCCTTCCGCATTTCCTTCGTCGAAGGCGTCCAGGGTCTGGAGCACGAGCTTGGCCGCGTCGTGGAGCGGCGCCGCCGGCAATACTTCCTGCGGGCGCTCGGTGATCTGGCCACCATCCAGGGCTTGAATATCGGTCAGCTCGCACTGGCCAAGGTCGAGGCCGGCGGCCGCGCCGGCAAAGAAGGCGTCGTTACGCCCGAGGCCGTCGCCGCCGAAGCATAGTCACGCAGCGACTGAACGCGCCGTGGCGTCGTCCGGCCACGGCGCGTTCACGTTTCTGTGCCAACTCAACTTCGCATTCATCCGGGAAATAATGCAACCCGGGCGCGTACTGTAGTTGTATGCGCATTGGTAGCCTGGTTCTCGGCGTGATTGCCATCCTGACTGGTGCTGTTTGGATCCTGCAGGGCTCGGGCGTGCTGCCCGGCAGTTTCATGACAGGCCAGCGGATGTGGCTCTACATCGGCATCATCGTCGGCATCGTTGGATTGGTGCTGGCATACAACGGGATCCGTCGGCCCGCCAGGCCGTAGCCGCTTGACCCGTCAGCGCCCGCTGATCGTCGGCCTCAGCGCCGGCACGCTGGCTCTCGGGGCCGACTACCTGGCTCACGCGTTCTTCACGATACCCCTGCTGCCGGAGCAAGCGGGCTACATCATGCTCAAGCTCCTGCCGCTGTCGACCTTCGCCAGCTTGCTCAAGACGCTCGGCGTCACCGCCCGACCGCTCTTGCTCGTTGGTGCAACGGTGGTGATCATCGCCGTCTACGGCGTGGCGGCCGTGCTGATCGCGCGGCTTTACCCGCGGGGCTACGTGCCGATCCTCACGGTGCTGGCAGCGTTGACGAGCGCGATCTTCGCGACCGTGGCCTTTTCGCCGAGTGATTCGCCGATCGGCGCGGTGGTCGAAGTTGTACTGCTGGCCGGAATGGTCCCGTTAGTCGATCGCGTTGTCCGCGGGCTCGCCACGCCGGGACCGGTCAACGAAGACCGGCGGATCCTGCTGCGCAACATCTTTTATGGTGCGGTCGGTATCGCCCTGCTGGGCATCGGCTACGCGAACGTCCGCCGCTTCGCCACGGCGCTGGCGATGAAGGAGGGGAGCCGTTCGCCGGCCGAGGTGACCGCCGTCAGCGATTTCTACGTCGTCTCAAAGAACCTTGCCGGCGACCCGGTCGTCAATGCCGCGAGCTGGCGTCTCAACCTGCCGGGCCGATCGCTCTCCTACGAGGAGTTGCTCGCCCTGCCTTCGCGTCAGCTGGAGCTCACGCTGGAGTGCATCAGCAACGAGATCGGGGGCACGCTGATCAGCAACGGAATCTGGAAGGGGCCGCAGGTGAGCGATGTGCTGGCCCTCACCCCGCCGCCGTCGAACGCGACCTGGATGCTGATGGAAAGCGCCGATGGCTACACGGAGAGCTTTC
>DATNNA010000087.1:0-2638 GCA_035602075.1 Binatus sp. (SeqCode)
TGGCGCAGTGCTCGCTTCTGCCAGCTAACGTCGGGATTGATCGCCAGCTGGACCACTGCGGCAGGTGCCTCGGCCAAGGCGAGCATCACCGACTGCAGAGACTCCGGCTTGGGATCGGCCAGAGAGTGAAGCGGGTCGCGATCCAGCCGGAGCCGCGTTCGAGTCGCAGGACCGTGCATCGATACGGCAGCTACTGACGGACGGACCTGGATGCCGGGCAAGGCGCTGCGCAGCAGGACGGAGACCATCCGCTCGAGACGGGACGGCGCCCAACAGCGAGCACCGAGTTCGCCGGCTTCCGACCAGAGCTCGAGGACGATGTGGGGCTGGCCGAGTAGCCAGCGCTTCCACCAGGGATGCGCGATCGCATAGAGGCTCTGGAAGAAGAGCACCCATGCCCGGACGTCGGCGGTAGCGCCCTCGGGTGGCAGTAGGTCGAGGAGAACCCCGCGGCGCCGGTGCTCGCGGTCGCGCAGAACCGCGACGCAAACAGCGATTCCGACCGAGACGATCAAGACCAGTTCCGCGACGATGTGGAGTCGGGCAATCATTGGTGGTCCTCCTGGAGTGGGATGAAGCCTTCGATGTGCGGGTCCGGCCACCCGACTTTTCGCGTACTGACCTGGCCCCAGCCGACGACGTTCATTTCGCTGACCGTGTAGGTGCCGGGGCCGACCCCGATCACGACGGCGACGTGGCCGTAGAGGGCGCTGTAGGGGGCGCCGCGTCGGTAGACGGCGATCGCGCCGACGCTGGGTGTGGGTTGGGTGCGGAATCCCTGTGCAGAAGCGTTCGGAAGCCAGTCAGCCGCGTTGCCGTTCCAGGTGACCTTCCGGTTGTAGGCCGCCCACCAGGTGCACTGGCCAAAAGGAAAGCGATCCGGGAAGCCATCCGCCGGCACCCACGAAAAGAGCCGGACAGCAGGCGTGGGGTGGGGCGCGGAGGCGACAGTCGCCGCCGCGGTGCCCACGACCACAGGAAAGGTGACGAGGAGCAGGAGAGCGGAGAGCAGGATTTTCATGTGCGGCTCTCGTTGCCCTCGATCAGGCGTGACTCCTCGTCGGTCGCGATCACCTGGAACGGCACCCGCTTGCCTCGCGCGACTAGTAGCCCCTCACCGCGCTGCGCGTTGAGCAGCCACGACTGCTCGGCCTGGGTGAGGCGGAATAGTTCGGCCAGCCTCGGCATCGCCTGCGGCGCCTGCTTCATCAGGATCTGGAGGGCTGAGTTGGCGATCATCGGCTCGCCGTCCGGGCTGGCGAGCACGTCGCCCACGTCCTGCGTGATCAGGGTCAGTCCGGCGCGGCGCTTGCGCGAGGTCTTGACCAGCCGGAAGAGGAAGGCCGCGGTCTCGCGGTGGCGCATCAGCCACCAGGCCTCGTCGACCACCACCAGCGTCGGGATTGAAGAGTCGGCAAGCCTCGACCAGACGCGGTCGAGGACCAGGAACATTGCCGGCGTTCGCTCCTCCTCCGGCAGGCCGGCGAGGACGTATACCGCGCTTCCGGTGTTCGACGAGGCGGCGGCGGCAGTTTGGTTGAATAACCAGCGGCCTGGCCCGCCGACGTAACGCTCGAGCCGGACCGCGACGTCCTCGGTCGCACGATTGGCGCCGAGGCGCGCCGTCACATCGGCGAGGCGCGGCCACGTGAGGTCGTCGACTGACTCGCCGTCGGCGAACCCCGCCTTCGCGAAGGCGTGCGAGATCGCGTCCTCGACCTCCGCCCGCTGGCGCGGCCCCAACGGGCCGGCCAGCAGGTCCAAGAACGTGGTCAGAGTCGCGATCCGCGTGGTGAGCGCACCCGGGCTGGAGCCGGTGACCGCGAACGGGTCCAACCCCGCCTGCGAGCCCGGCCGGATCGCAATCACCTCGCCGCCGAGTGATGCCACCAGGCGGGCGTACTCGCCCTCGGGGTCAATGACGATGACCCGAGTCCCGGCGAGAATGGCACGAGCCAGCTCGACCTTGACTAGGAACGACTTGCCCGCGCCGCTGGTCGCGAAGACGACTGCGTTGTGGTTCTCGAGCGCGAAGCGATCCACGATCACCGGGCTTCGCGTCGAGGTGTTGATGCCGTAGAGCAGACCCGAGCTGGTCGGCAAATCGCCGCCGGCGAATGGGAAGGTCGCCGACAGCGCGGTCGTCGAGAGCATCCGTCGCACCGCCACGGCGTCGATGCCGATCGGCAGCGTGGACACCAGGCCCGGACGCATCTGGAAGAGCAGGCGGCGCGTGTGGATGAGTCGGGTCCCGAACAGCGCCTCCAACCGGCGTGTCGCGGCGTCGAGGTCGTCGGCTCTGTCGGCCCAGACCGTGAGGTAGAGCGAGACGTCGAAGAGGCGCTCTGCACCCTGCGCGATGCGGTCCTGAAGCTCGACCGCGTCGTGCAGTGCTGCCCGGCGATAGGGATCGGATCGACCACCGTGATCCTCGCTGAGGTGGACTGTCGAAGTCAGCTCGCTGATGCGGCGCTCGAGGAACGACATGACCGCAGGCCCGGTGTTGGGCTGGACGTGGAGGGCGAGATCGAGGTCTCCGTCGAACGCTTGCAGGTCGCCGAGCCAGCCCGGGCGCAACCGCGACGGATAACGAGTGACCGCCAGCGTTCGCGTCCACCGCTCGCTGACCGACAGCGAC
>DATNNA010000088.1:0-8790 GCA_035602075.1 Binatus sp. (SeqCode)
TCGAGCCGGCGACTGTGGCGGCCGCCGTTTGGCCGTCGCTGAACGTCACCTGGATCTGGCTCGCCCCGGCGATCACATGCGCATTGGTCAGGATGTTGCCGGCGGTGTCGAGGACGATGCCGGAACCGGTCCCCTCGCCGACCCGACCCCGGCGAGCAAGCTCGGTGGTGATGGTCACGACCCCCGGCGCGGCCTTCTGGTAGATCGCGGCGGCGGACAGCGGCTGCGCCGCGACGGCGCTGCTCGCCGATGACGATGTCGTGCTCGACCTAGCCGATTGAGGGGATGCCGCAGGCAGGCGGCTGATCACAGCCTCCGCGCCCAGTGCGCCGCCGGCCAGGCCTCCGACAAGGACCAGCGTCGTCACGAGGACCGTCCGAGTTCCCGGCCGCCCGCCACCTCGCGGCGGTGCCGGTGCCGGTGGAGGGGACGATTCTGGCGGTGGAGCGCCGAAAGGCTCCGCGATCACCACCTCATGATGGAGGACGCACCCTTATGAAACGATGATGGGCGGCTAAGGGCGCGCTAAGACTTTTGGCGGATCAGGAGGCTTGGCGGGCACCCGGGCGGCCGGCGTCGATCGTGAACTCGCCGCGCTGTCCCAGCACGTCGCCCACGGTCTGACTGAGGCGACTGGGTAAAAGATTCGCCTTCACCAGGTAGGCGACGGCGCCAAGTCGGCGAGCCTCCTTCATCAGCTGCGGGCTGTCGTCCTCGCTGCAGACGACGACCGGTACGCCGTCGGTGGTCTCATCATCGCGCAGGGCGGCGAGTACCTGCAGCCCGTCGAGCAGCGGCATATGCATATCGAGCAGGATCAAGTCAGGCATTAGGGAGCGAGCCATGCTCAGCGCGGCCTCACCATCCGACGCGACGGCGACGCGATATCCCTCGAGTTGAAGCTTGAGCTGATAGAGATCAGCAATGTCGGGATGATCTTCGACCATCAGGACGCGGGGCTGGAGCGGCATGATGTCCCTCAGGGGCCATCAGCGTAAGGCCGAAGTGGGGCGCGGTCAAGCCACCTCTTGAGGGCAAAAATGCTGGCGAACAGCACTCATTTTCTGACACGTTTCACAGGGGTGAAAACGAGTCTGCGGCGGAGGGCGACTCTTGCTTTAGTGGCTGCAGCCGTGAGCCGTGCCGGCGTCGCCGCCGGTGTCGAACGAGCTACCACATGAGCAGCTCGAGACCGCGTTGGGGTTGTGAACCGTAAAGCCGCCACCCATCAGGCTGTCCACGAAATCGATCTCGGCGCCCTTGATGTACTGGGCGCTGACCGAGTCCACAAACAGGCGTACGCCACCGACGTCACTGACGGCGTCGCCTTCTTCGGGCCGGTCCTCGAATCCCATACCGTACGACATGCCGGAGCAGCCGCCTGGCTGGACGAACACGCGAAGACCCATCTCAGGGCGTCCCTGCTTCTGCAGAAGGTCACGCAACTGCGTGAGGGCGGAGTCGGTAATGCTGATCAACTGGGTGTCTTGTTCGATCATTTCCTGAGCCATGTGAGCCCCATTATAAGGCCTTCAGTCGCGGATCCAGTCAATTTCGATCTGTAACGGAGCGGTGACGCCAGCTTCGCGCACCTCACGGAAATTGCTGCTTGGCCAGGGGGCGGACGGCGTGGGTGTGCCCTACCGGCCGCCAGCGGACCGCTACGACGGCATCTCGGACGGCCGCCAGCATCTCACCGGCCGGAAGCGGGGAAATGACACCAATGCCTTCTCCTGAACGGGGCCGCAGCCTTCGGATCCCGTACACGTAGCGGCGCCGGCCTCGATAGGTGAAGAAGGGGGGTTGATCGGGGTCGCCGGCACGCACCAGCCGCTCGATGTGCTCCAAGGGCTGGTCCCAGTCGAGGCCGATCTGGCGAACGGGTGGCTCATAGGTCCCGCCCTCCACCTGGGCACGGATGGCCTCGGCCCGGCCCTCTTGCAGTCGCGCCAACGTCTCGTCGAGGGCGCCGAGGCCCTCTTCCACCAACCGTTTGCTGAGCGTGCCGGCGGTGTCCTCGTCGTAAACCTCGATCCGCCGTTGAGCCAGGATCGGCCCGGCATCAATTCGCGGCACGGTCTGGTGGACGGTGATGCCTGCCTCCCGGTCGCCATTGACGATCGTCCAGTAGATCGGCTCTGGGCCACGGTGGCGGGGAAGCAGCGAGGGGTGGACGTTGAGCCAGCCGCGGGTCGGCACGGCCAGCGTTTGCGCTGACAGGATCTGGTCGAAGCTGGCCATCACGACAATGTCGGGCTCGTAGGCGCTGAGACAGCGGACAAACGCGTCCGAGTTCGCGTCCGCCGTCACCTCCACGGGACGGCCGAGATACCCGGCAATCCGTGCGATCAGGTCAGCCTTGGGGTGGGTACGCTGCCAGCGCGTACTGCACACTACGGCCACGAGATTGACGCGCTTCTCGATCAGGTGGAGCAGAAATGCGGTCCCGTAGTCGGACGGGATGCCGAAGAACACGACACGCGGGCCTCGGTCGTCGAGGCGAGGACCAGCGTACGGTTGCGCCGGCACCTCCTCGAGGTCGATCGGGACCATCGAAAACTCCGGCTTCGACCAGATACGGGTGGCCAGCTGATCGAGCCAGGGGTCGTCGAAGGCGGGCTGATGATCGAGCGCCGCCTCCCTCACGCCATCGCCCGGCGGACGATCGGAGGCCGCTGCTCATCGTCGCCGTAGGCCCAGCCGAGCAGGTCCATGACATGTACGACGGGAATGTCGTGACCCGCACGCTGCAGCCCCATGCCAACCTGGAGGACGCAGCCGGGGTTGGCCGACGCGATCACCTGCGCCCCCGAATCGATGATGTTCCGCACTTTCCAGCCGAGCGCCTCTTCGGAGATGTCCGGGTGGGTCAGGTTGTAGACACCCGCCGAGCCGCAGCACCAGTCAGACTCCTTCATCTCCACCAGCTCGATGCCGGGAATCATGGCGAGCACCTGTCGCGGCTGCTGGTGGACCTTCTGACCGTGCAGCAGGTGGCAGGGGTCCTGGTAGGCGACCCGCAGGCGGATGGAACGCGTCGGTGGCCGGAGCCCGAGGCCGATCAGGAACTCGGAGGCATCCTTCACCGTCCGGGAGAAGGCGGGGCTCGCCTCGCGACGTCCGGGATCGTTGCGGAGCTGAACCTCGTATTCCTTCATGTTCGAGCCGCAGCCGGCCGCGTTGACGACCACGGCGTCGAGGCTCTGCCCGGTGAAGGCGTCCATCGTGAGGCCGGCGAGGTGCTCGGCCGTTTTCGCCTCCCCGGCGTGCGAGGCTAGGGCGCCGCAACAGACGCGCGCCGCAGGCACCATCACGTCGCAGCCATTGCGCGCCAGGGCGAGGGCGGTCCGGCGATTCGTACCACGAAACATTTCGTCCTGGATGCAGCCCGTCAGCAGACCGACGCGGGCGCGACGGGTACCCTGAGCCAGCGTCAGGGCGGGCAGCCGCGTCCGGTGCGGCCTCGCGTCGCCCACCGGCGGGAAGGCCGCAAACTTACCAAGGGGCAGAACCTTCCACGCGCCGCTCCGACGTAACAGCGCCGGCAGCCGCAGCGCGCGTGTCGCCCGGTAGAGCCAGCCGGCGAGGCGAAGGCGCCGCGGATGGGGTAGCAGCCCATTCAGGAGCACGGCCCGCACCATCCGGTCGCGGCGGTTTTGCGGCGGCGTCTTCGCGCGCGCCATCTCCATCACCGTTCCGAACTGGACCCCCGACGGGCAGGCGGTCTCGCAGGCGCGGCAGTTGAGGCACTGATAGATGTGGGCTTGAAAGCGCGGGTCATCGAACGCCACCAGCCCGAGCGTCGCCTCCTTGATCTGCCACATTCGCCCGCGCGGGCTGTCGCCCTCGTGGTGCAGCGTGCGAAAGGTCGGGCACTTCGGCAGGCAGAGCCCGCAGTGAATGCAGTCCCGGACCAGGTCCATGTCGATGCCGGCCGCCGGGGAGGGCACACCGTCCCGCTGGAGTTGAGCTTTGAAGTCGAGGGAGGCCAGTTCCGCCATCAGCTCACCACTAAATCCCGCCCACGAAACGGCCCGGATTGAGGATTCCATTCGGATCGAGGGCCTGTTTGAGGGCGCGCATGATCGGAAAGCCGGGTGGAGGGGGTCCCCAGACGTCGAGGGCCTGCTTCACCTCGACCGGGGCGGCGACAACCACCACCTGGCCCTCGGCACCGGCAGCCTCGCGTAGCCGCGAAACGGACTCGACGGCAGTCGCGGCCGGTACCCGAACATCGATCACGCCCGACGCTCCTTGAGCGATCGTCTGCGCCTCAGCGGGGAGAGCATCGATGACCGGCTGGATGCCATGCAGAGGCGTGACCGCCCGGAGCAGAACGACATCGTCCTCGGGTGCGGACCAATCCCGAGCCGCGTCCCAGAACGAGGCCGGGACGCCCTGGCCCTCGAGACGACCGCCGGCGTCACGAACGATGCGGGCGGCCAGGTCCTTCGCCGCTTCGACTTCGCGGGCATACCCTTCGAGCTTGAGCGCCAGGGTCCAGCGGCCCCCACCCGGACCCTCCCCCGCAAGCGGGGGAGGGAGAAATCCGGAAAGGGTATCGCGATCCAGCACGATCGCGGCCGACGGTGCCAGGTACTGGTGCGCCAGCTTGGTGGCCGCATCGATCGCCGGCGCCGGGGCCTCGAAGTGGGCGAGCATCGCCGAGACCGCCTCGGGTTCCGTTTGGACCTTGAAGTTCACTTCGGCGACCACGCCCAGGGTGCCGAGGGCGCCGATGTGGAGCTTCATCAGGTCGTAGCCTGCGACGTTCTTCACCACCTTGCCGCCGGCACGCGCGACCTTGCCGGACGGGTAGGCCACCGCGATGCCGATCACCCAGTCGCGGACGGTGCCATAGCGGCCCCGGCTCAGCCCGTTGGTGTTGGCTGCCACCATCCCGCCGACCGTCGCCCGTTCCGGGTGCGGTGGATCGAGCGGGAGACGCTGGCCTTGCGCGCGCAGCGCCGCCTGCAGGTTGCTGAGGCGCATCCCCGCCTCGACCCGGCACGTGAGGTCGGCGGGCTCGTACTCGAGCAGCCGCGTCATCCGCCCGGTCGAGAAGGCAACTTCGTAATGCCGGGGCGGATTGCCCAGCCGCATCTGCGTGCCACCGCCCCAGACCACCACGGCGGCCGGCACCAGGTCGCAGGCACGCAGGTCGCGGGCTGCATCATCGGCATCGTTGGGGCGCATCATGGTCGACGGCAGCAGACCGTCGACACCGAGCCGGCGCTGCTCGTCGACGTTGATCTCTTGCCCGGGAAGTGCTTGCGCGCGCGCCTTCACACCCATACGTCGTCTCCCGCGGCAATCGCGGCGCCTGGCTGTCGCCTCGGGTATCCGGGCGGCATCGGCACGTTCGCAGGCTTGAGCCCTTCGCCCGGAAACACCTTTCCGGGGTTCATCAGGCGCTGAGGATCGAAAACCCGCCGGACTCGATCCATCACCTCGAGGTCGTCATCAGAGAAGACATAGCGGATGTTCTCTCGTTTTTCCAGACCGATCCCGTGTTCTCCGGTCACCGATCCGCCCGCATCCGCGCACAGTTTCAGGATCTCGTCGCCGATCCGAAGCACGGCCTCGTACTGGCCGGGTTTGAATGCATCGAAGAGCACGAGGGGATGAAGATTGCCGTCGCCGGCGTGGAACACGTTGCAGATCTTGAAGCCGGTGCGCTCGCTGATGGCGTCGATCTTCGCAAGCGTTTCGGGCAACCTCGTGCGAGGCACGACGCCATCCATCACGTAGAAGTCGGGCGACAGGCGACCCATCGCCGAGAACGCCCCCTTGCGCCCTTTCCAGAGCGCCTGGCGTTCGGCCTCGGTGCGGGCGACCCGGACCTCGCTGGCGCCGTTGTCACGGCAGACCTTCGCCATCCGCTCGCCGAGCTCCTCGGCGACTTCTGGCGTGCCGTCGACTTCGAGCAGCAAGACCGCGCCCGCGTCCAGCGGGTACCCGGCGTGCGATGCCGCTTCGATCGCCTGGATGGAGAGCTTGTCCATCATCTCGATGGCGGCGGGAAGGATCCCGCTACGCACGATGGCGGACACGGCGTTGCTGGCCGTGGCAACGTCCGGATACACGGCCATGAGGGTCTTCTGCACGGGTGGGAGCGGTTGGATTTTCACCCAGACCCGAGTGACGACGCCCATCGTTCCCTCCGAGCCAACGAGGATACCGGTCAGGTCGTAGCCGATAGCCTCCGCGGCGTTGCGCCCACCGACCTGCACCAGCTCGCCGCTGGCCAGGGCAACCTCCAGGCCGGTGACATGGTTGACCGTGACGCCGTAGAGCAGCGTGTGTGGACCACCGGCATTGGTCGCGACGTTTCCCCCGATCGTGCAGGCACCCTGGCTCGAAGGATCGGGGACGTAGTAGTAGCCCTGCGGTTTGAGCGCCTGGCTGAGTGAAAAGTTGACCACGCCGGGCTGGACCACCGCGCGCAGGTTGTCGATATCGATCTCGAGGATACGGTCCATCCGGGCGAAGGTGATGACGACACCGCCCTCGACCGGAACGGTGCCCCCGGCCAGGCTGCTGGCGCCGGAGCGCGCGGTGATCGGCACCCCGGCGTCGGCGCAGATCTTGACGACCTGCGCCACCTCCTTCGCCGTCCCGGGGATGACGACGATGTCCGGCAGCGCCGTCTCGGGACTGGCGTCGTACTGGTAGAGACGCATCTCGTAGGGATCCGCGAACGCGTAGCGATCGCCAACCACGCCACGAATTTGGGCAAGGACTCGTTCGCGATCGGACGGTTGCATCGTCTAAAGGGTACCCCGCCCCCACCCTGCCCTCCCCCGCCCGGCGGGGGAGGGAAATTATTGCCCTAACCGAACGTTGGGATGATCCCCGGGACCAGGTAGACCTCGATCATGGCGACGATACCGACGGCGGCCGTGAGGATCAGGCTGTACCCGATGGTGCGACGGAAGATCTCTCCTTCAGAGCCCACCCGGTTGACGCCTGCCGCGCCCACC
This sequence comes from Binatus sp. (SeqCode), assembly GCA_035602075.1. Lineage (GTDB taxonomy): Bacteria > Chloroflexota > Dormibacteria > CF-121 > CF-121 > CF-13. Next base: position 6,984 of record DATNNA010000088.1, read on the forward strand.
GAGAGGTTTTGCGGGCTGATCATCTTGCCCATCACACCGCCTGACGAGTTGGTACCTGCCGTGAGGATGGGATTGAGATGGTGCCCGCCGACCATGATTTGCTGGGCGGTGAAGGCCTGCATTGGGCCGAAGAGCGTGTTCGACGCCGTGTCGCTGCCCGTCAAGAAGACGCCCAGCGCACCGATGACCGCCGAGAAGAAGGGGAAGATCGCGCCGGTTTTCGCCATCAGCAACGCAAGCGTGGACGTCATGCCCGAGAAGTTCATCACGGCCGCGATGCCGAGGATGAACGCGATCGTCATGATGGGGAGCGCCAGCTGGCGCACCGTCCGTCCATAGGTCGCAAAGAACAGGCGCAGCGGTGCTCCTCGGATCGCCATCAGGATGAAGGCAATGATCGACGCGTACAGCACCAGGCTGCCGGCGGCGGCCAGGAAGTCCCAGGTGAACGTGACGGGATAGGGGGTGGACTTTTTGACGATCGGTGGTTCCTGCGAGATAAGGGGCTTCGGCTTGGCCGACGTGCCTTCGTAGCTGCCGGGCCACTGGAACCGCCAGAACGGGAACTTGAAAGCGCCGGCATCCTTGGTCGGACTGGGACCGATCCACGGATTCGGGCAGAGCGCGTATCCGGGCTGGCCGCATTTCAGGTCGGCGGTGATGTTGGCCGGCGTGTGGAGCGCATTCTTCACGTTGCCGGGCGGGCTGCCGGAAAAGAACGGCAGGTTGCCCATCTGGCCGATCAGGATGACCACCACCAGAACCACGTACATCATGTAGGCGCGCACGATCCGGGCGGGAGGATCGGCGACCTGGGCGACGGCGGCGCCCACGCTGCGGAACCTCGGGACGGCGCCGGGAGCGGCCGCGCCGTCGGCGGCAAAGCCCCAGAGCGTCTTCGGCTTCCAGACACGCAGCAAGAGGGCGACCGCGGCCATCGAGACGAGTGCCGAGAGCACGTCCGTCAGCTCGGGACCGATGAAGTTGGAGACCAGGAACTGGACGACGGCAAAGGCCACGCCCGCGGTGAGGACCGCCGGCAGGACTTCGACCATGCGGTTCCAGCCTGCGAGGACGACGATCAGAAAGCCCGGGATGATGATCGAGAAGATCGGAAGTTGCCGGCCAACCATGGCGGAGAGCGCCAGCGTCACCTGCGTCTGATCGCTCTGGCTATGGCCGATGATGGGCGCAGTCAGTAGACCGAGCGTGACGATCGGGATGCCGATCGAGCCGAACGCAACCGGCGCCGTGTTGGCGAGCAGCGCCAGCACCGCCGCGCTGATCGGCTCGAAGCCGAGGCTGGCGAGGATCGCCGCCGAGATGGCAACCGGGGCACCGAAACCGGCGATGCCTTCCATCAGGGCGCCGAAGCAAAACGCCACCAGCAGCGCCTGGACCCGCCGGTCCCCGGTCAACCGCGTGAGCGAACGCCGGATCACGTCGAAGTCGCCACTGGCGATGGTCAGGTTATGGAAGAAGACCGCGTTGAGCACGATCCAGCTGATTGGCCACAACCCGTTGGCCATGCCCTCCGTCGTCGCTGAGACGTCGAGGCCGAGCGGCATCCGCCAGACGAGCGCCGCGAGGATGGCCGCCGAGAGCATGGCGGTCAGGGCCGACAGCCAGGCCGGCTGTCGAAGGATCGCCAGCATGACGAACAAGAGGTATAGAGGAATGCCCGCGACGATCGCCGAGAGAACAATGCTGTCGCCGAGCGGCTGGTAGACCTGATGAAACGCCAGGATCGCGATGGCCCCACTCATAACGAGGAAACCTCCCTTCCTTCCGGCATCCGACGCTTTCG
>DATNNA010000089.1:0-2120 GCA_035602075.1 Binatus sp. (SeqCode)
CACGTCGTTGCGGATCTTGTCCTTGAGGGAGGCCTCGGCCAGGATCTCCCGCGTCCACACGATCAGCTTCTGCAAGCGGACCTCGACGTCGAGCGTCTCCAGGATCTCGACCTTGCGCTCGAGCGACAGGTCCGGGGAATACCCGGACAGGTCGGCAAGCTGGTTCGGCTTGTCGATGCTGTGCACCATCTGCACCACCTCGGAGGCGCCGCGCAGTTCCAGCAGGTTCTCGATCAGAGCCTTGTACTCGCGAGCCAGGACGTGTGACGTCTCGGTCAGCGGATTGACATCCTCGGCCGGCTGGGCGACCACGCGCAAGGCCGGGCCCGTTCCGGCGGCGGCGCTGCCCGCCGAGGCCCGGTACAGGCCCTGGAGGATGGCGACCTCGATGCCGTTAGGCAGCTTCCGTGAGTCCTCGAGCTTGGCGACGGTTCCGATGGCGGCGTACCGCCCCGCGACCCGAGGGACGAGCAAGACGAGACCGTCGCCCTGGCGGGCGGCCGCGACGGCGGCTTGTGCCTCCTCGCGCTCCAGCGGGATCGTGACCACCATGTTCGGTAGGACCACCCCGTTGGTGAGGGGGAGGAGTGGAATGAAATCAGTTTTTAGTTCAGGCATTGGTGCTTCTCCTTCGTAGTGTCTCGTCAGGAACAACCGGCGAGATGTTAGGTTTATGCCCAAATTAGGGCGGGCCAAACGGCCCGGGCCCCCAGCGGATCAGCTCGCGGTTGCCGGGGGATTCCGGTCGCCGCTGGCCCCGACCAGCGGGCGGATGACATCCTCGATGGCGGCGGCGACCAGCTCCGGCGGGCGCGCCGCATCGATGAGCCTGAGCTTGCCCTCGTCGCGGTAGTACCCGATCAGGGGCGCCGTCTGCTCGAGGAAGACGTCGATCCGGTGGTCGACGATATCCGGGCGGTCGTCCTGCCGGTGGCGCTGGCCAAGCCGGTCCTGCAGCGATTGGCGGTCAACCTGCAAATAGAGGACGGCGTCCAGCGGACGCTGCAGCTCGGCCAGCATCGCGTCCAGGGCCTGCGCCTGCGGCACGGTTCGGGGAAACCCGTCGAGGATGAAGCCGGCTTCGGTATCGGGTTCGGACAGGCGGTGCCGGATGATGTCGACCACCAGCTGGTCCGGCACCAGCTCGCCGCGGTCGAGGTAGGAGCGGACTTGCTGGCCCTGCGGCGTCCCGGCCTCGACCTGCGCCCGCAGGATGTCGCCCGTCGCGATCGCCGGAATCCGGTATTTCTCCGTCAGCAAGGCCGCCTGGGTCCCCTTGCCCGATCCGGGGGGTCCGAGCAGGACGAGATCCAGGGCCATGGCTACTTGCAGGGAAACCCGATGGACTCGGCATAGGCGGCGGCGGCGGCTTCCTGGCTGATATAGCCATCGTGCGCCATTTGGGCCAGGACGTTGAACTGCCGAGCTCGGGCTGAGCACGGATTGCTGTAGAGGTCGTAGTAGGACGGCGATTGGGGGAGGCCGGCGAGCATCGATGCCCGGGCCAGGTCGAGCTGGGCCGGAGGGCGCTGGAAGTAGACGGCGGAGGCTCTGCCGATCCCGTAGGCGCCGTGCCCGTAGTAGACCGCGTTGAAGTAGTTCTCGAGGATGGTGTGCTTGTTGAAACGTGCCTCGACCTTCAAGGCGAGCAGGAGGTTTTCCGGCTTGCGCCAGCCGTCATCGTCGTTGTTCATGTAGACGACCTTGATCAGCTGCTGGCTCAGCGTGCTGCCACCCTGCAGAGCCCGATGCCGGTAGACATCCGTCAGGACGGCGCGGATCAGGCCCTGGGTATCGATGCCGCTGTGCTGATAAAAACGCTCGTCCTCGATCGCGATCAGTGCCTCGCTCAGTTGATCCGGAATGTCGTTGAGGCGGACTCGCGTCCCGCCGTGGTCTTTGAGGATGGCATCGACCCGCCTGGGCATGTCGTCGACGGAGGGGGTCAGCAGGAGCCCGATGGCGGTCGCGATCCCGAACAGCGCCGGTAATCCCAGGGCCACCGCCACGACCACGGCAACCACCCGCTGCCGTCGCGTCCCTTGAGGGCCCCGCATTGCGGGACGATTGTAGTGTCGCGCGGCTCAAAGGCCGGCCGGTCGCGACCCGTTCGTGACGCG
>DATNNA010000090.1:0-10887 GCA_035602075.1 Binatus sp. (SeqCode)
ACCTTGACCTTGGCCGCGCGGCTCGCGGCGGGCTTCTCCGCCGCCTTCTTCTTCCCCGCCTTGGTCGCCTCGACCGACGCTTTCAGCGCGGCCATCAGGTCCATGACGCGGGGCTCCTGGACGGCGGCCGGGGCGGTCACCTTGAGGCCCTTCATCTTTTGGTCGACGATCTGCTGGAAGGCGGCCTTGTAATCATCGGTGTAGCGCTCCGGCTGGAATTTGTCCGTCAGGTTATCGATCAGGGAGGTCGCCATCTTGACCTCCTTGTCGCTGATCTTGACGTTCTGCGGGAGGTTCAACTCCTCCGTTGATCGAATCTCGTCGGGCCAGTTGAGGGTGTTGCAGAGGAGCGTGTTGCCTTCGACCTGGATCAGCGACAGATGTTCGCGGTCGCGCAGCGCGATCTTCGCGACGGCCACCTTGTTGGTGTCTTCCAGGGCCCGCTTCAGCAGGTAGAAGGGCTTGACGCCGACGTCCTCGGGCTCGAGGTAGTAGGCGGATTTGATGTACAGCCCGAGCGGCACTTCGTCGCGCTCGACGAACTCGACGATGTCGATCGTCCTGGTGGTCTTGAGCGGGAGCTTGTCGAGATCTTCCTCGTCGATCAGGACGAACTGATTCTTTCCGACCTCGTAACCCTTGAGGACGTCGTTGAAGGCGACCACGTGGTCGTCGGTCGGGCAATGCCGTTGCTGCTTGATCGGAAGCTGGCAATGCGGGCACAGTTGCCGGAAGGACACGGCGCTATGCGCCTCGGTGGCGAGATACATGCGGACCGGGATCGCCACCATCCCGAAACTGATCGCGCCCCGCCACATCGACCGGGCCATACCATGGTCTCCTTTTCGCTGAGTTGCCCGGATTATACGGCGGGAGGTCGCATAGATGTTCGGACTGCCGCTTCCAGGCGCTGCGCGTAGAGCGGTCCGAGCGCTTCGTGCTTGAAGTAGGCGTAGACGTCACGGCCACTCTCCAGGTAACCGGCAACCCGCCGGACCCAGGCCGCGCGCCGCTGCGGCGAGTAGGTCTCCCGCCGCAAGCGCAGGTAAACGAAGGCGCCCCGGCCGAGCAGCCCCGGCTCCTCCTCGCCATCCCCGTGGACGAGCGCCGCACCCAACCGCTCGAGGAGGTCCGCAACCTCCGGCGTGTGCCAGGAGCGGTGGCGGAACTGAAAGGCGACGCGCCAGTGAAGCGGAAGGAGGGCGAAGATCCGCTCGATCCGACCCTCATCGAAGGGCGCCGTCGGCGGCAGCTGAAACAGGACCGGACCCAGGCGATCGCCGAAGGCAGCCGCCTCCTCCGCCAGGACGCGGACCGCCTCCTCGAGGTTCGGCATCCGCCGGTTGTGCGTGATACGCCGGTGTGCCTTGACGGCGAAGCGGAAGGCCGGCGGGACGCTCGCGGCCCAGCCGGCGATCACGTCCTCCGGCTGGGTCCGGTAGAAGGTGGTGTTGACCTCGACGGTCCCGAGCTGCTGCGCGTAGTAGGTCAGCATGTCCGCCGTCTTGATGCGGCGAGGATAGAAGCGCCCGCGCCAACCCGAGTACGAAAACCCCGACGTGCCGACGAAGAACTGGGGCACGACCCCTGATTAGATGTTGGGGACGCCCTTGATCAGGCCCATGAACTCGGCGCGGGTCTTTGGATCCGTCTGGAAGATGCCCAGTACGCAGCTCGTGAAGACCCGGCTGTTCTGCTTCTCCACGCCGCGCATCTTCATGCAGAGGTGATCGGCCTCGATGACGACGCCTACCCCGACCGGCTCGAGGTATTTCTGCAGGCACTCGGCGATCTGACGCGTCATCCGCTCCTGTACCTGGAGCCGCCGGCTGTAGAGCTCGACCAGCCGGGGCATCTTGCTGAGGCCGACCAGGCGGCCCTTCGGGATGTATCCGATGTGCACTCGGCCGTAGAAGGGCAGCAGGTGGTGCTCGCAGAGCGAGTACATCTCGATGTCCTTGACGACGACCATGTCTTTGTAGGTCTCGGTGAAGGTCGCGCCGCCGAAGACGTCCTCCAGGGTCATGTGGTAGCCGCGGGTCAAGAACTCGAGGCTTTCCTTCACCCGTTCGGGCGTGTCGCGGAGGCCTTCGCGGGATGGGTCCTCCCCAAGCAGAATCAGCTGATGGCGGATCAGCGCCTCCATGGAAATCGCGTCGGTCGGTTCGTCTGCCGCCTGCGCCATAGCTCCATTATGCGGATGTCTAGCTAGCGCCTACGGATGCTGAGCTGACGCGTCCCGTCGTCGCGTTCACCAGAACGTAGGCGTCGTAGGAGCTATAGCCGCCTTGCGCAGGGGCATGCAGATGCAGGATCCAAGCAGCCTCCGCATGGCACAAAAATGATGGGACTCGAATGCTGACGACTAAACACGCCGACCGAGACTCCGAATAGATCAGGTTGCCGCGATCATCGTAAACCCTGTCCGGCGCCGCGTCGTAGCGAGCACTAACGACTGTGTACCCACCCGAACCCGTGTTCATCTGCTGCACCTGACTGATCGCCGCTGCGGTTGCTTCCTCGACTGAGATATGGGGCCTGATGGCCTGCACCACGAGCGCCCCGCCAATGCCCATCAACGCCAAGAGGATTACGACGCCGGCGGTAACAAGGCTTCGCCGTGACGTCAGCCGTCCCTCCCGATTAACTGATGACGTTCATCGGGTCGGCCGGAAACTCCTTCAGGTAGGCCTGCATCGCCACCCAGAGCGCCTTGACGGAGATCGTCTGGAAGTCGGGACCGCGGTACCCGGCGAGCGGCGAGGGTGTCTCCGCATAGGTCACGGTGTCGAGCGCCGGGTCGTCGTGACTGAAGTCGAAGGCGAAGACCGTGATCATGTGGGTGGCGTTCCAGTGATTCCATCCCGGCATCGTCCTGGTCATGGTCTGCACCATGACCGGGACGCCGTGGCCGAAGGTCATGATGGCCCGCTGATCGACGATATCCCGTTGGATCCTGAGCTTGACGTCGTCGAGCGTGACCAGGTGCTCAGCCTTGTACCGGGCTTCGCCCACCGCCGGGATCACCACCGGGTTGAGGAAGCTGTTGATGGCATTGTTGGCGTCGGCGCCGTACTCGCCGCGGCTGGGATTCAGCTTGGACGCCTTGGCCACGGCCTCGATGTCCGGGACGTCGGTCATCCAGGCGGAGAGCAGGACCTGGGTGGCCCCGGCGCCGCAATAGTTCCGATGGGCCCAGTCCGGCGGCTCGTGGAAGCCGCGAACCTCGACCGAGCCCTGGCCGTTGGCCACCTGTCCGACGGTCAGCGAGGGCTGCGGCTGGGGTGTCTCCGACGGCGCGGCCGTCGGCTTCGTGAAGTTATAGGCCAGGGCAACCGGTCCAACCGGTCGCGTATTCACCTGGGCGCCGAAACACGAGGGCAGAAGCCCGGCAAATGCCATCGCCAGCGCAATTTTGATTACTCCCTGTGACATTTCGGTCTCATCCTATCAGTGACGGTATCAGCTGGCCAGACCCTGCGGCTGGTTGTTACAACGGTCCCCAGTCATGCGAGGTTATGGCCATCCCAGTATGCCTCGTCGCGGACACTGAACCTGAACATGATATCGTGGCTGTCAGCTAATATGACCACGCCAGCGCCACCCGAGCCGCTCCCGGACCCGACGAAGCGGAAGGGACCTATCGGCTTCTTGCAACGGCTCGGCCCGGGGCTGATCACCGGCGCCAGCGACGACGACCCGAGCGGCATTGGGACCTACTCCCAGGTGGGGAGCCAGTTCGGCTACGGCCTGCTGTGGCTGGCACTCTTCACCTTCCCGCTGATGAGCGCGGTGCAGGAGCTGTGCGCGCGGATCGCGCTGCAGACCGGAGTCGGGTTGGGCGCCAGCCTCCGCCGCAAATTCCCCCGCTGGCTGGTCGGCATCGCGATCCTCGGACTGCTCGCCGCCAACACGTTCAACGTCGGCGCCGACCTCGGGGCGGTGGCGGCCGCTGGGTCGCTCCTCTCGCCCGGCGCGGTGCAGGCTCTGTGGCTGGTCGTTCCCGTGGCCGTGCTGATCATCGCCATGCAGGTCTTCGCCACCTACGCCACCATCTTCAAGATTTTCAAGTGGTTGACGCTCGCCTTGTTCGCCTACATCATCACCGCATTCTTCGCGCATCCATCGCTGCTCGAGGTCCTCAAGGCGACCGTCATTCCGCACGTCGAGCTCTCGAAGGATTTCATCCTGGCGCTGGTGGCGGTGCTCGGCACGACCATCTCGCCATACCTTTTCTTCTGGCAGGCATCCTCTGAGGTCGACCAGCTGGCGGCGGCCGGCGCCACCAACCCCGATCGGGGCCGGCGCGGGCTAAAGCGCGCCGAGCTCCGCGCGGCCCGAGCCGACGTCCTGACTGGAATGGCCTTTTCCAACCTGGTGATGTACTTCATCATTCTCACCTCGGCCGCCGTGTTGCACGCCCATGGCAAGACGCACGTCCAGACCGCGGAGCAGGCCGCCGCCGCACTGGCGCCCCTGGCCGGACCATTTGCCTTCATCGTCTTCTCCGTTGGACTGATCGGCGCGGGTCTGCTCGCCATCCCGATCTTGACCGGCTCCGCCACCTATGCGATCACGGAGTTTCTCGGGTTGCGCGGGAGCCTGGCCAGCAAGCCGCAGCAGCGACCCACCTTCTATCTCATCCTGACGCTGGCCACCGTGGCCGGAGTCGTGATGAACTTCGCCCACCTCGACCCGATCCGCGCCCTCTTCATCTCGGCCGTCATCAACGGCGTGGTGGCGCCGCCCTTGCTGCTCCTGATCGTGCTGCTGGGAACGGACGCCGCGGTGATGAAGCGCTATGTCAGCGGCAAGCTCAGCCTGGCGCTCACCGGGATCGCCACCGTCTTCATGGCGGTTGCCGCGATCAGCATGTTCGTAATGTTCGCCGGCCACTGAGTGAATCGATGCAATTCTTAGCTCGTTCTCATGTGGGCGTGCTTAGATAGGGAAGAGCATGGCCGAGCAACCGCATGTCCTGGTCGTCGATGACGACGCGAAGATAGCGGCGGCGCTACGCCGGGCCCTGATCTATGAGGGCTACCAGGTAGAGGTTGCGCCGGATGGTCAGATCGCCCTGAACCGCGCCCGCGAGCGCATGCCCGATCTCGCCATCCTGGACATCATGATGCCCGGCATGGATGGGCTCGAGGTCACCCGGCGCCTCCGCGCCGAAGGCGATGTGCCGATTCTGCTACTGACCGCAAAGGATGGCACGGCCGACCGCGTCAAAGGCCTCGACCAGGGCGCCGACGACTACCTGGTCAAGCCCTTCGCCTATGAAGAGCTGCTCGCCCGAGTGCGGGCGCTGCTACGCCGCCGGGCTCCGCGGGCCCGCCGCTCACTGCGGTATGCCGACGTCGTGATGGACCTGGCGACGCGCGAGGTCCGCCGCGCTGACCAGCTGATCGCGACGACGGCCAAGGAGTTCGACCTGCTTCAGCACTTCATGCGAAACCCTGGCCAGGTGCTGCGCCGGGAGCAGCTGCTCGATGCCGTTTGGGGTTTCGATTTTGGGGCGAGTAGTAACGTGGTCGACGTGTATGTCGGCTACCTCCGACAAAAGCTGGAGCAAGGCGGGCGACCCCGCCTGCTGCAGACCGTCCGCGGCGTTGGGTACATATTGAAGGAGGAATGAACCCCTCTCTCGGCGATCGCGCGCCGATCACCGAACGCTGGTCCTTTCTCCGACGATCGCCTCGCGCGGTATCGAACTGGCTCCACGAGCGAACTCGCGCCCGCCAAAAAATCCCCATTCGCGGGCGCATCGCGCTCTTCGGCGCCGGCGTTGTCGCGCTGGCGGTGGTGACCTTCAGCTCACTCGTCTATGTTCTCGTCGAACGGAGCCTCGTCACCCAGCAAGATACAGCGCTTCGGGCTCGGGGCGACGAAGTCTGGCGGCAATTGGAATCCCCGCGGGGGTTCCGACCCAGCCCGTTCACCCTGCAGTTCGACATTGAGAAGAGCTCGGACATCTTCGTCGAGATCACCGTGTTCAACCCGAGCCAGGTCTATTCCAGCGGCAGAGTCAACAATGCCGACCCTATCTTGCCCGCCAGCCTGCTGCAATCGGCGCCCTCTGATCGCGGCAACATCGTCAACGCTCGCGCCCAAGACGGCCCGCTGATGCGAGTCTATGTTCGGCAGCTTGCATCACCCGCCGGGTCCGCTGGGTACCTGGTGGTCGGAAAGTCCCTGTCCGGCATCGAAAGCCAGCTGAGCGGACTACGCCTTTTCCTCGTGGCGGGCGGCCTGTTGACCCTGCTCGCAGCCGGCGCCGCCAGCTGGTGGTTGGCCGGCCGTGCGCTGCGCCCGCTGGACGCGATGGCGAATACCGCCGAAGACATCGGCCGCACCCAGGATCTAAGCCGGCGGCTGCCAGAGGGCGCGCTGGACGACGAGGTTGGCCGATTGCAGCGCAGCTTCAACCAGATGTTGCGTCAACTGGAGGATGCGTACCACCGGCTCCAGTCAGCGCTGGTCGCCCAGCGTCGTTTCGTCGCGGACGCCTCACACGAGCTGCGCACACCGCTGACCACCATCCGCGGGAATGTCGGACTGCTCTTGAAGCGTGACGACATCACCAGCGAGGATCGTGTGGCCGCGTTGAATGACATCGCCGGCGAGAGCGAGCGCATGAGCCGCATGGTGCAGGACTTGCTGACGCTGGCGCGGGCCGACGCTGGCTATCACCTCGAAAAGGGTCCGATCGATCTGCTGCCCATCGTCCAGGAAGTCTCGCGGCAGGCGCAGACCCTGGAGCCGTCACGGCGCATCGAGCTGCTGGATGGGGTGCCGGCGCCGCTTTTGGGCAACGCGGACGCGATCAAACAGCTGCTCTGGATCCTGATCGACAACGCCTTCAAGCACACCCATGCCGGCGGCCGGATTCAGGTGCGGTTGGACAACGGGCAGCGAGCGGCACGCCTGGTGGTCCTCGATGACGGACCCGGTATCCCGCAAGAGGATCTCGAGCGCGTCTTCGAGCGCTTCTTCCAGTCGGACGCGTCGCGCTCAGGCGAAGGGACCGGCCTGGGCCTGGCGATCGCGCGCTGGATCGCGAAAGAACATGGCGGCCAGGTGTCCGCCGCCAACAACCCGCAGGGCGGCGCCGCCTTTACTGTCGTGCTGCCGACCGCAGCATAAAGTCTTACTGAACTCTTAGCCAGCTTTCACAGGCGGCTCATCGGTCCGGCGCAGGATCAGCCTTGCGTCATGCAAGACCCCTTTGCTCCGCAGTTCGTGGAGACACCGGTCGCACCCGAGCCTCCATCGCTCACGCCTGAGCCTCCGGCCCCTCAACTCGCTCCCTCCTTTCCCCACCGTCCGGCGCGCAGCATGGCTGTGGCCATGCTCGCCGCCGGGCTGGTCCTCGGCAGCATCGGTGGCGGCGCGATCGGTGCGATTCTCACCAGCCACCGCACGACCGCCAGCACCACGACCAGTAGTGCACCAACGGTCGCCTCGGGCGTGGCGGCGCCGGCGCCGTCGCCCGGGTCCTTCGCCGCCATCTACCAGCAGGCCAAGGACGGCGTCGTGACGATCACGACGTCGCTCTCCGGCGGGGGTGCCCGCTCGTTTTCCCAGGCGGAGGGCTCCGGTATCGTGGTCGACAACCAGGGCGACATCCTGACCAATGCCCACGTCGTGGCCGGCGCGTCACAGGTGCGGGTGACCTTCAGCGATGGCCACACCACCACCGGCCAGGTCAAGGGGGTCGACCAGAGCTCAGACCTGGCGGTCGTCCTGGTCTCGGTCTCGCAGGACCAGCTCCATCCGCTGACGAAAGGCAACTCCGACACGCTGCAGGTCGGCGACACGGCGCTCGCGATCGGCTCGCCGTTCGGCCTGCAGGGTACTTTCACCGCTGGCATCATCTCCGGTTTGAATCGCGGCACGACCGCACCGAACGGACGGGCGTTGACGGGCATGATCCAGACCGATGCCCCGATCAATCCGGGTAACTCCGGTGGGGCGTTGCTCGACGGCCGCGGCCAGCTGATCGGCGTCAACGATTCGATCCAGAGTCCGGTCGAGGGCAATGTCGGCATCGGGTTCGCCATCCCCATCAACCGCGCCGTGTCCCTCCTGCCGTCATTGGAGAAGGGCGTGGCCATCCAGCACCCCTGGCTTGGCATCAGCGGTCAGACTCTGACGGCCGCCACCGCCGATCAACTCGGCCTGAGCGAGAAGTCCGGTGTTCTCGTCATCCAGGTCGTTCCCGGCGGACCCTCCGCAAGGGCCGGCCTGCAGGCGGCCGGGCAGCCGTCGGCCAACGACGATGTGATCACGGCGATCGACGGACATGCGATCACGACCATCGAGCAACTCACGCAGTACCTCGATACCAAGAAAGTTGGCGACCACGTCACCCTCTCGGTCACCCGCAACGGGCAGCACATTTCCGTAGGAGTCACGCTGGGGAATTTCCAGGCGCAGCCGTCAGCGACTCCGTAAGGGGCATCCGATGAACCACACAACGTTGGCGGGGGCAGTGTGATGCGGCAGGCTCCAACGCTCAAACCACTACCACAGCTTCGGCGCGGCTTCTGGCTGACGGGCACGCGTGCCTGGCTGGCCGGCCTCGGCCTGGTCGCGATCCTTCTGATCGGCCTGATCGCGCGCGACACGGTCTTCGCCCAGCCGGCTCCCGTGGCGATTCGCACCGCAACGGCTGACCGCGGCACCGTGACGTCTGTCGTCAGTGGCACCGGCTCCCTTTTGCCGGTGGGGCGGATGAACGTGAGCTTCAAACAGACCGGGATCCTGACTGAAGTCGACGTCAAGGTCGGCGACAAAGTGACGACGGGGCAGGTGCTGGCGCGGATCGACTCGTCGACCCAGCAGGCTGCGCTCGCTTCCGCGCAGGCCTCGCTCGCTTCCGCGCAGGCCAATCTGCAGTCGACGCAATCACCGCTGACCGCTGCGCAGGTCGCGCAGCTCCAGCATCAAGTCAACAACGCGCAGCAGAACTACAACGACACCGTGGCGTCGGTGAATGCCACCAACCAGGCCGACGCCGCGACGGTCGCCAGCGACCAGGCCAAGGTCAACACCGATTGCGGGATCGATCCGGCCTCCGTTGCCTGCGCCCAGGCAACGGCGCAGTTGGCGAATGACAAGAGCAAGCAAAACATGGATGCGATCAGCGGCCAGTCCCGGATCAACTCAGCATCGCAGCAGATCACGTCCTCGCGTGACAACCTGGCGGTACAGACCCAGGTCAAACCAAACGCGCTGGCGTCGAGCCAGGCGCAGGTCGCGTCCGCCCAGGCTCAGGTACAGTCGGCGCAGCTCGCCTTGAACCAGACCGCCCTCACCGCCCCGACCTCCGGCGTGGTGATCAGCATCAACGGCGTGCCGGGAGAGACGGCGGGAGGCGGAACGGCGCAGGCACCGGGATCGCTCGCCCCGCAGCCATCCTCGGGCGGGTCCGGTTCGTCATCCGGCTTCATGGTGATCGACGACAACAGCAGTTTCGTCGCCGTGATGCCGTTCGCTGAAACGGATGCCGCCCGGCTGGCCGCCAATCAAACCGTCGCCTTCACCTTCGACGCCATCCAGAACCTGACCATCTCGGGGCATGTGCTGACCATCAGTCCGAGTGCGACGGTGGTCTCGAACGTCGTCGACTACTACGTCAGCTTCGTGCTCAACCGCACCGATCCGCGACTACGTGAAGGCATGACCGCGAACGCGTCGGTCACCGTCGCCCAGGCCGACAATGCCGTGCGCGTCCCCAATGCGGCTGTGCGAACCACCGGCGGAACGACGATGGTCACGGTCCTCTCGAAAGGCCAGCAGGTGGCGACCGAGGTGATCACCGGGGTCGTGGGCGACACGTACACCGAGATCAAGGCCGGACTGAACGAGGGTGACACCGTGGTGCTGCCAGCCCTCCGCACGACGACCGGGACCACCAACAACGGCGGGAACCTGATCCGAGGCGGCGGCTTCGGTGGTGGAGGCGTCCGGGGCGGCGGAGGGTGATCACCCTCGAGGGGATCACGAAGGTCTACCTCGCGGGCGAGGTGGAGGTCGCCGCCCTGAAAGGGATTTCGCTGCACATTCCCGAGGGCGAGTTCGTCGCCATCATGGGGCCGTCGGGTTCGGGCAAGAGCACCCTGATGAACTTGGTCGGCTGCCTCGACCAGCCATCCTCTGGCCGGTATATCCTCGACGGCTACGACGTCTCGGCACTGACCGACGATCAGCTGGCCTGGATTCGTAATCGAAAGATCGGCTTCGTCTTCCAGTCTTACAACCTGATTCCGCGGGCGAGCGCCGTCCACAACGTCGAGATGCCATTGATTTACGCCGGCGACAACCAGCAGCGGCACCAACGGGCGATGGCGGCGCTCGAATCCGTGGGACTGTTGGAGCGAGCCAGCCACCTCCCCAACGAGCTCTCGGGGGGGCAGCAACAGCGCGTCGCCGTTGCGCGCGCGCTGGTGACGGACCCGGCGATCCTTCTGGCCGACGAACCGACCGGGAACCTCGACAGCGAGTCGAGCCTCGAGATCATGAAGTTGCTGCGCGACCTCAACCAGCAAGGCCGGACCATCGTGCTGATCACGCACGAGGCGGACATCGCGGCGTTCGCGCAGCGCGTGGTGCGCCTGCGCGATGGCGTGATCGTCAGCGATGAACGCCCGGCCGTCGCTGCGGAGCTGGCGCGATGAGCATCCTCGAGGGCCTGAGGCTGGCGGTGAACGGCCTGTTGTCGAACCGCCTGCGATCCGCGCTCACCATGCTCGGCATCTTGATCGGCGTCTCGGCCGTGATCCTGCTGGTCGGTGTCGGCAACGGCGCCTCCGTTGCCGTCCAACAGCAAATCCAATCGCTGGGCTCGAACCTCTTGACGGTCTTTCCCTCGAACGCGCGAAG
>DATNNA010000091.1:0-5251 GCA_035602075.1 Binatus sp. (SeqCode)
CGCGGCAGCGGGCACCACGAGGTTGCCCATCGCGACAATCGGAAAAGCGGCGATCAGCAGGAGCGCGGCGGCCCAGGCCGTGCCGACGTCCATCCGGACCGATCGCGGCAGCACGATGCGGCGGAGCGCCGCGATCGTCGCGAGGGCCACCACCACCGCCACCGGGATCATGCCAAACAGCAAGCCGCGGGCGTTCAGCGCCAGGCCGCCGAGCCATAGCCCGATGAAGGCGATGCTGCCCGGGATCATGGCGAGGTTCGGCCGCGTGAGCGCCTCCGTACCCGATCCGGTCGGAACCCGGACGCTGGCGAGCCCGGCGAGCGGTATGAGCAGCAGCCAGAGCCAGGTGCAAGCGACCGTCATGAGCGGATCTGCGCCGGTGGAGAGCGCCAGCGCGAGCCCGGCCTGGGCGACCAGCAACAGGGCGACCAGTCGCGTGCCGGCGCGCTCGAGGAGTGCCAGCGCGGCAACCGCCAGTGCCACCAGCACGGCGACCGCGAAAAGCACGACCGCCGTCGGGCGATCGGGGAGCCGGCCACCCATCAGCGCCAGCATTCGCATCAGCAGGTATCCCGCGGGTGCGATCCAGGCGATGGCGGGTTCGAAGGCCACGGTTGCCTGCGGCCCTCCGGCGGTCACCGCCAACGCTCCGACCCGCACCGCAACCGGCAACAGCACGAGGAGGAAGGTTGCGAGCCCGAAAGTGTCGGACGGCACGCCCGAGAAGGCGCTGGTTCCCACCGATTGGATCGCGCTGGCGGCGGCGAGCAGCAGCCCGATGTCCGCAACCTGGACACTGAGACGAAGCCCGCGACGCCGCCGCGCCGTCTCGTCGAGCGCGCCACTCCAGGCCAGCGTGAGCAGCTGGAGCGCGATATAGACCAGCAGCAGGTTGTGGGCGAAGATCACCGCGCACGCGGCCGCGCTGGTCAGCAGCCAGCCAAACCACGGGTCGCGACGATCGCCCCGCAGCCGCTGTCGGGCGAGCATCAGCAACGCCGCGCTGATCAGGGTGACGCTGGCAAACGCCAGCGAAAGGCCGTCGAGCCGGATGCCGAGGTCGGCATAGGGAAACGTCGTCAGGTAGAGAACGTCGACGTGCTCGCCGGGCGCGAGTCGCAGCAGCTCGACCATGGCAATGAGCCCGGCCGTTCCCGTCGCGGCGGCGGCGATCCAGCCGTTCGACTTCTCACGCGGTCGTCGTTGAACGATGGCCGCCGCACCCAGCAGAGCAAGAAAAGGGAGCAGGGCCTGCGCCGCAAGCGGCATGTTCGCTTAGCTCAAGATAACTAGCGAGCGATGCGCGGCGTGGGGACGGCCCCACCCTGGAGCGGGACTTCTTCGGCGCAGTAGGGGCAGACGCTCCAGCCCAACTTCAGCTGCTTGTTGCAGCGCGGGCAGAGTTTGCTGAACTGCGTCTTGCAATGCGGGCAGAGGACGTATTGGGAGTCGATCGGCTCGCCGCAGCTGGGGCAGGGCCGCAACTCGCGCGCGGGGCCGCCCGGCTCGGACAAGGCCTGCGTCTCGAGCTCCAGGGCACGGCGTTCCGCCATCGTCAGCGGAGGCCGGATGATCATGTAGATGAAGAGGCCGAAAATCGGCAGCACCAGGGAAAGGCCCGTGGCGAAAACGTGGAACAGCACGCTGGTCGAGCGCTCCCGCGCATCGCGGAACGCCCAGTACGAGAGGCTGAGCCAGAACGCCAGCAGGTAAAAGACGACGATGAAGAGCAGCGGTTTCAGCGACGTTAGATTCGGCAATGCGCCTCCTCACCTATCACAGAATTTGACTCTCGCTACCTTACCCTAATCCGCCCGTTTCACCCAACAGCGCCCGTAGGCGCTCGGCGGCTTGCCGGGCCTGGGCGAGCCTGGCGCGCTCCCGTTCGACGACGTTGGCGGGGGCCTTTGACGTGAAGTCCGGGTTGTTGAGCTTCGCCTGGATGACGTCGATCTCGCGCACGATCTTCTGCAGCTCGTCCTCGAGGCGTTGGCGCTCCGCCGGGCCATCGCCGGGCAGCCCCAGGCGAACGGTCGTTTGGCCGACGACCACGACGGAGTGTGGCGTCCCCTCCGGCAGTTTGCCATTGAGCTCGAGGCGGGCCAGCGTGGCCAGGTAGGCGCGTCCGACTGGTTCAGTCAGCAGGCGCCGGGCGGAGGTCACCTCGGCCGGCTGCCGTCGCGTTTTCTGATCCGATGCCTGACGCACGTTGCGTACCGCCCGGACCACGTCGAGCAAGTGCGCCATCTCCTCCATCAGCCCGCGATCTTCGATCGTCTCGTCGGGCAGCGGCCAGGCCGCATACATGATCGTCTCGCCCTCGTGCGGCAGCCGCTGCCAGAGCTCTTCCGTCACGAACGGCATGATGGGATGCAGCAGCCGCAGCGTGGTCTCCAGCACGTTGACCGCAACCGCGAGCGCCGTCGTCGTCGAGGCGTCGGCGGCCTGCAGCCGCGGCTTGATCAGCTCCAGGTAATCGTCGGCAAATTCGTGCCAGGTGAACTCATAAAGCAGGTCGATGGCGGGACCGAACTCGAAACGCTGGAATGCCTCGGTGACCACGCGCGTGACGGCGCTGAGCCGTCCCAGGATCCAGGTGTCAGCGGGCTCGAGCGTTGCTTCGTCAATCGGCATCAGTGGGGCGCCTTCGGGCAGTTTCGCCACCAGCAGCCGGGTCGCGTTCCAGAGCTTGTTGGCGAAGAGCTGGTACGACTTGATCTTCTCCTCAGAAAAACGGATGTCCTGACCGCCGGTGCCGAAGTACGCGGTCCAGGCGCGGGTCGCGTCCGCGCCGTAGCGCTCGATCATGTCGAGCGGATCGACCCCGGTACCGAGCGACTTGCTCATCCGCCGGCCGTCGGGCGCCAGCACGGTGCCGTGGATCAAGACGTCCGAGAAGGGCACCACATGCAGAAAATGCAGGCTCATGAATACCATGCGGGCCACCCAGAGGTAGAGGATGTCGCGGGCGGTGTCGAGCACCTGCGTCGGATAGAAACGGCGCAGGTCTTCGGTATCGGTCGGCCACCCAAGTGTGACGAAGGGCCAGAGCGATGACGAGAACCAGGTATCCAGCACGTCCGGGTCCTGCGTCAGGTGCCGGTCGCCGCACTGTTCGCATTGCTGCGGGTCTTTGAGGTAGGCGACCGCGTGGCCGTTGGCACAGGTCCACACGGGGATCCGATGGCCGAGCCAGAGCTGGCGGGAAATGTTCCAGTCGCGGATGTTGCGCATCCAGCGCAGGTATTGCTCGCGCCAGCGCTCGGGGTGGAAGCGCAGGTCGTCACTCTCCGCCACGGCGATCGCCGGCCCCGCCAGCGGTTTCATGCGCACCCACCACTGGGCCGAGACGATCGGCTCGATGACGGCACCGCAGCGATCGCAATGGCCGACCGAGTGGCGGTAGGGCTCGACCTTCTGCAGCGCGCCCTCGGCGCGCAACATCTCGACGATCCGGTCGCGTGCCTCCGGCACCTTGAGGCCATGAAGCTGCGGGACCTCCGGGATGTTCATCCGGCCGTCCAGGCTCAGGATGCTGAGGACCGGCAGGTGATGCCGCTCCCCAATGTCATAGTCGGTGGCGTCGTGCCCGGGCGTGACCTTGACCGCGCCGGTGGCGAACTCCTGGTCGACCCCCTCGTCGGCCACGATCGGCACCCGGCGGTGGACGATCGGCAGCAGGACGAACTTGCCGATCAGGTCTTTGTACCGCCAGTCGTCCGGGTGGACGGCGACGCCGGTGTCGCCCACCATCGTCTCGGGGCGGGCCGTGGCAACCGGGATGGTGCCGCCCCCCTCGATCGGGTAGTCCAGGTAGTAGAGGTGGCCGTCTTCTTCTTCGTACTGCACTTCGAGGTCGGAGATCGCGCTCTGGTCGCGCGGGCACCAGTTGACGATCCGGGGACCGCGATAGATCAACCCTTCCCTCCACAGCTGGACGAAGACGTAGCGGATCGCCTCCACGTAGGCCGGGTCCATCGTGAAGCGGTTGCGCGACCAATCGGCGGAGAAACCAAGCCGGCGCATCTGCTGCAGGATGGTGTGGCCGGTGGTCTCGTACCACTCGCTCACCAGGCGATCCCAGGCCTCCCGGCCGATCGCTTCCTTGGTCGTCCCTTTCTTCGCAAGCTGCTTTTCCAGCACGTTCTGCGTCGCGATCGCCGCGTGATCGGTCCCCGGGACCCAGAGCGCGGCGTCGCCAAGCATCCGATGCCATCGGATCAAGACGTCCTGCAGTGTGTACATCGCGTGACCCATGTGCAGGTCGCCGGTGATGTTCGGCGGCGGCATCGAGATGGTGAACGTCTTGCCGGTCAGGCTCTCCCGCGCCTTGAAGTAGCCGCGCTGCTCCCAGGTGTCGTACCAGCGCTGCTCGACGGTCTTGGGGTCGTAGCGCGTCTCCATCGTGGGCAACAGTTTAAAGGCAACTCTTGTAGTCGAGCGTCGTCGCGGTTAGCCACCGACCGGGTATACGCCGTACCGGGTCCGGACGATCGTTTGACCTGATGGAATCGTCTTTCCGAATGCAGTTCGCCAGCGCTCCGGGTCAAGCATTGAGACGATCATGACTTCCCGGGACCCACGCTTCCATCCCTGGACAGAGAGTTCCGCGGTGCTCTGCAACATCTCGGCAGTCCTCCAGCCGTGCGTGGAAAGCCAGGATTGATACCAGGCATAGATGCGGTCCGCACCGTCAGAAGTTGCAAGGATGCTGCTCGTGAAAGCGGATCCCCGACTACCCAGAAACGAATCCTGCTCGGCAATGCCGCCGTGGGCAATGACGCTCGCTCCCCGATAGTAGAGGGTCGCTTCCGGATGACGCTCGAGATCACGAACGGTGACGCTCCCGAGCGGCAAGCCGTTGGCGTCGCATCCCGACCAGCCGCCGCACCGTTCGACGATGCGGCCGACGACCAGGCTGCTGCAGGCGAGCACGATGAGGCCCAACCCGACAGCCAGCAACCGATTGCGTTTCGAAAGTCTTCCCAGGGCCGATCTCAACAATCGAATGACCGGCTGGCACCCCAACCCTTGCGCGACGTGGATCTGAAATTCCTCCCCCGCTTGCCGGGGGGAGGGTCAGAGTGGGGGCTCTTACAGCGACGGCTGCCGCGGCGTATCGGGTCGCGGCCGCTCATCGGCGTTGGCGGCCACCGCCTCTTCGAGTCCGGCGGGCTGGGTGAGCTCGGGCAGCATGATCGTCCCCGTCCTCGGCAGCAGCGCCTCGGCGATGACTTCGTCCATGGTCTGG
>DATNNA010000092.1:0-19862 GCA_035602075.1 Binatus sp. (SeqCode)
CAGCTGGTCGCGACCGCGCACGGCAACTCGTTGGAGAACCTGCTCGTCAACCCAACCCTCAACGACCTCCTTGGCGGCATCCAGACCGTGACGCTCTCGGACGAAGAGGCGCGCCGGCGTGGGACGCAGAAGTCCGTGCTCGAACGCAAGTCGCCGCCGACGTTTGACGTCCTTGTCGAGATTCACGACCGCGATCGCCTGGCCGTCCATCAGCCGCTGGCCGAGGTGGTCGATGCGGCCTTGCGCGGGACCCTCAAGCCGCCGCAGATGCGGATCCGTGGCGCCGACGGCGCCATCATCGCCAGGATTGCCGAAGCGGCGCCGATGCGAACGGCGGCCGTGCGCGAGCCGCTGGACGCGCCGCGGTCACGCAGCCTGCACGAGACCGTGTCGGTCTTTCCGTACGGCGTCAGCCGCAACTACCTGGAGCAGGCGATCAATGAACTCAAGGTTCCGATCCGAGTCCAGAACCACATCGAGGAGGCGGACTTGATCGTCACGCTGAAGAATTACTACCGGCGCAAGGACTCGCCACTCAAGGAGGCCGAGGCCGAGGGCATTCCGATCCAGGTGCTGAAGAGCAACACCATCACCCAGATCAAGAATGCGCTCAGCCGCGTCTACCAGCTGGACACGCCCGACCCCACGGAGTCGGCGTTGCAGGAAACCCTGGAGGGCATCAGCCGTGCCAAAGCGACGAATTCGATGGTCGAGCTCTCGCCGCAAAACGCTTACGTTCGCCGCTTGCAACACCAACTGGTGGAACGTCACGAGCTGACGGCACGCAGCGCCGGCAAGGAGCCAAACCGCCGGCTGCGCATCTATACCACGGCGGACTGAACTCGCTATAGTTCAGCCCAGCGTGGAAACCGCGGGGAAGCCAGGCGGGTTCTTCATCAGCTTCGAGGGGCCTGAGGGCGGCGGGAAGTCGACCCAGATCCATCGCCTGGCCGCATCGCTTGCCGAGCAGGGTTATCCGGTATGGACGACCCGCGAACCCGGCGGCACCAGGGTGGGGGAGATGATCCGTCCCATCTTGCTCGGCCAAAAGCAGATAACGATGACCCCCTGGTCGGAGGCGTTGCTGTTCACCGCCGCGCGGGCCCAGCATGTCGAGGAGGTTATCCGCCCGCGGCTGACGCGCGGCGAGCTGGTGCTTTGCGATCGCTACACGGATTCGACGCTCGCCTACCAGGGATATGGGCGTGGGCTCGACCTGGAGACGCTGCGGCGGCTGCAATCGCAGGCGACCGGTGGTCTTCAACCGAACCTGACGATTTTGCTCAACCTGCCGGTTGAGACGGGCCTGTCCAGGATTCCTCGCCCGGCGCAGGATCGGCTGGATCGCGAGACGGCGACGTTTCACGAGCGCGTCCGTGCCGGCTACCAGGAGATGGCGGCGGCTGATCCGCGACGCTGGCGAGAGGTGGATGCGGCGGCCGACGCGGAACAGGTCGCCCAGCGCATCCTGGGGCTGGTGAGCGACGCGCTGCAGCAGGCCGGCGTCCGCCCGGCGGAGCGGCGATCGGCATGAAGTTGCTGGTCGCGGTGGTGCACAGCGAAGACGCCTCGGCGACGATGGATGCCCTCAATGACCGAGGCATTTCGGTGACGCGTTTCGCCAGCTCCGGTGGATTCCTGCAGCACAAGAACGTGACGCTGATGACGGGCATCGACGACGATCGGATCGAAGAGGTGCTCGCCCTGATCAAGGAGAACTGTCGGACTCGCAGCGAGTTCATGAACCCGATGCCGCCGCTCGTCGAGCCAGGTGACTTCTTCGTCCCCTACCCGGTCGAGGTCCAGGTGGGCGGCGCGACGGTCTTCATCGTCAACGTCGACCGTTTCGAAAAGCTCTGATCCCCGGTCTCGGCACAGCCCTCAACACCGGTACGGTCCTCGTCGGCGCCACCATCGGCCTCACTCTCGGGCGGGTCATCCCTGCCAGTCTTCAGCGGTCCATCCGAGCCGCCATCGGTCTTTTCGTTGCCGTGATCGGCATTCAGATGGCGCTCAAGACGCACAATCCGTTGGTCTTGCTGGTCAGCGTGCTGCTCGGTGTCTTGCTCGGAGAGTTGCTCCGGCTCGATGACGGCGTCCAGGCAATCGGATCCTGGGCGGAGCGCCGCATGAGCCGCGGCGGCGAACCCGGGCGCGTGAGTCTGGCCTTCATCACCACCAGCTTGATCTTCTGCGTCGGCCCGCTGACAGTGCTCGGCTCCTTTCTCGACGGCACACGCGGCGACATCACGCTGCTCGCCATCAAGTCCACCCTCGACGGTGTCACCTCGATCGTGTTTGCGGCAACCCTCGGGTGGGGGGTGATCCTGTCAGCCATCAGCGTGCTGGTGGTCCAGGGGACACTGACCCTGGTCGCCTTCCTCGTTCATGCCGGCCTGTCTGACCTGGAGACCGCAGAGCTGACCGCCGCTGGGGGCATCGCCGTCCTCGGGATCGCGGTCGGGCTGCTGGAGCTGAAGACCATCAAGGTCGCGAACTTCCTGCCGTCCCTCGTGGTCGCGCCTCTGCTCGCGGGCATCCTCCATGCCTTCGGGGCGCTCTGACGGATAGACTTAGGCAACTCCGATGGCGAGGTCTCAAGCGGGCGATGGGCGGAGGGTCGACTGGATCGCCGCCGGCCTCGGCCTGGTGCTCGCCGTCGTGATTCAGCTGGTGGGAGGAACGCTGCTCTTCGGGAGTCACCGCGGCCAGCTGGTCTCACAAGGGCTGCTTACCCTCGCCGCGCTGCTGGCCGGAGGGTTCCTGGCCGGGTTGATTGGACCCGTCGGGGGCTCCACCTGGAACGGGGTCATCGTGGCTGTCGGCTTTATCGTGGTGGCGGAGCTCGCCGGGGCCATCGGTCCGGTGGGACCGCTGGGATCGGCCGTCCCCGACACCCTCGGGTTGGTCATCGACGACGTGCTCGTGCTGACTGGCGGTACGATCGGAGGTCTGGCCGCCGGCCTCGTCCGGCGGCGCACCGCGCGGTAACGAAAAGACGGCACGGCGCGTTCGATCAGCAACCGGCGTCGTTGAAAGCGGAACCGGATCATCGAAAAGGAAGTAAGAGGATGCAGGTGGAGAACGGATCGGTCGAGGCGCTCGGTTCGCGGATCGTGGAAAACGTCGGCCGTGTACTCGTCGGCAAGGCGGCGGAGATCGAGCTCTGCGTCATCGCCTTGCTGAGCCGCGGCCACATCCTGATCGAAGACGTGCCCGGCGTGGGCAAGACCATGCTGGCCAAATCCCTCGCCCGCTCGCTGAGCTGCGGCTTTGAGCGATTGCAGTTCACCCCCGACCTGCTTCCGTCGGATGTCACCGGAGTGAACATCTATAGCCCCTCGACGCAGCAGTTCGAGTTCCGCCAGGGTCCGATCTTCACCCAGATCCTGCTCGCCGATGAGATCAACCGCGCCACACCCAAGACGCAGTCGGCCCTGCTGGAGGCGATGGAAGAGAAGCAGGTAACGGTCGACGGCACCACCTACCCGCTCGCGCTTCCCTTCCTGGTGCTCGCAACCCAAAACCCGGTGGAATTCGCCGGCACCTTCCCCTTGCCGGAGGCCCAGGTCGACCGTTTCCTGATGCGCGTCAACCTCGGCTACCTCGACGTCGCCCACGAGGTCCAGGTGCTCGATCGCTTTCAGCGGTCGTCACCGATGGACCAGCTCGAGCCGGTGGCGTCGGCCGACGAGCTGCTCGCCGGCCAGAGGGCGGTCCAGGAGATCTACGTCGACGATCAGCTGAAGGAGTACATCGCGCGAGTCACCCATCGCACCCGGTCGCATGCCGACATCGGCCTGGGGGCGAGCTCGCGCGGATCGCTGGGCCTGTTTCGAGCCGCGCAGGCCCGGGCGGCGCTCGAGGGACGCGACTATGTCACCCCGGACGACGTCAAGACTCTGGCACAACCGGTGCTGGCCCACCGCCTGATCCTCAAGGCCAATGCCGAGCTGCGCGGGCTGACGCCGGCGAAGGTGCTGACCCAGATCCTGGAGACGGAGCCGGTGCCGCCGCCGAACGTCGTCTCGCGGTTCGGACGGCGAGTGGCGAGCTAGCGGCGGAATTCCATGCGGCTGCCGCGCCTTCCCCTGGTCACGGCGCTCGCGCTCCTGTTTTTCTTTGCCTACATCACCGGCATCCGGCTGGCGTACAGCCTGCTCTACGCCTTTCTCCTGATCTTCGTCGTCAGCTATTTCTGGAGCAAGCTGGCCGCCGATAACCTCTCGATCGCGCGCACCAGCCCTGAGGGGCAATACCAGGTGGGGGACCACTTCGAAGAGCAGTTCACCATCGAGAACCGGTCCTGGATCCCGATTCCGCTGATCGAGCTGACGGATTTCTCCAATCTCCCGGGCTACGACCCTGGGCGGGTCTTCAGCCTGAAAGGCCGGCGCACGCGCCGGTGGACGTCCCGCGGTCAATTCAAGCAGCGCGGCCTTTTCACGTTTGGTCCGGTCGAGCTACGCTACGGCGATCCTTTCGGCCTCTTCACGCGCTCGCTCCGCGTCGCCGGCAGTCGCTCCGTGGTGGTCTACCCGGTCGTGCGACCGGTCGGATCGCTCGATGCGCTGGCACCGAGCACCGCCGGCGACGAACAGCTGCGCGGGCGGGTGCTCGACATCCCCCCCAATGCGACCACCATCCGGGAGTACGTGCCGACCGACAGCGTGAAGCGCATCCACTGGGCCTCCTCCGCCCGGCTGGGCCGGCTGATGAGCCGCAGCTTCGAAACTCGCGAGGGCGGCGATGCCTGGATCGTGCTCGACCTGCAGGCCTCCGTCCACGCCGGCGAAGCGCCGGAATCGACGCTCGAGTACGCGATGAGCATGGCGGCGTCCATCGCCGATGCGGCGTTGCGTCGCGGCGGCGCCATCGGCCTCGTCAGCAACGACAGCCGGCTCAGCGTGATCGAGGCGGCACGCGGCGAACAGCAGCAGAAGAAGCTCTTCGAGCACTTCACCCTTGCCCAGGCGGATGGCACCGTGTCGCTCGCCACGCTCCTCAACTCGCAGCGGCAGCAGTGGCGGCATCGCGGCGGGCTGATCGTGATCACGCCCTCTGCCGACGAACAATGGCTCGAGGCGTTGCTCGACTTGGGGGTGCGCGGCCAGCGCAGCCTGGTCGTCTATCTCGATCCGCGTGGATTCGGCGGCAGCCAGCCGTCGCTGGCGCCGGTCGGTCGCTGGCGCCAGGCCGTCAACTGGTGGATCATCCGTGGGGCTGAAGAGTTGGAGCTCTCGCCGGAGAAACGGGTTGCTGCAGGTTAACCCCGGGACGATCGTCCTTCTGGCGCTGGCCGCGATTGGCGGGGCGTGGGCCGCCGGCCTGCTGCGACCGCACTTTGAGGATGGCCGCCTCACGATTCGGGCCTTTCGTGCCCGCCGGGTGCTTGCCACTTTTGATTTCCGCGACACGGGTCTGCTGCTCCTGCTGGCGCTGATGATGGGCTGGGCGGTGGCGGCGGCCGTCGAGCGGTCCGGCTGGGTACCGGATACCGAGGGCCGGCTGGTGCCGGCGATGGCGATCACGACGCTGCTCGGATGGGTCCTCATCGTTGCGGGCATTTCACGGCTCGCCTACCTGCTCGCCGCTTTTCCGGTGACACTCGCCTCGCTGCTGTTCTTGACGCCGTCGCCTCTCCTCAGCGGCCGCGTCCGCGGAGCCGCCCTGGTCAAGTGGCTGCAGGCCCTTCCCGATCAAACCAACCTTCTGCTCCTGATCGGTTTGCTGCTGATGTTCGCCCTCACGGGATTGTGGACCAGCTGGTGGATCTTTCGCCGGCGCAACGGGCTCGTCGCGCTCCTGCCCACCGGCACCATCCTGGCGGTAGAGATCATCAACGACACCATTCCAGGCCCGGTCTTCTTCACCGTGGTCTGGCTGGCCGCCGCGGCGTCGGTCCTGCTTCGGCTCAACTTCGTGGCCCTGAAAGAAGGATGGCGGACGCGTCGCGTGCCGCACGCGGCGGACACTGGCTGGACCTTTGGAGAGGTCGGCATCGAGGCGACCGTCGCCATTCTGGCGATTGCCTTCCTCATCCTGCCCCCGCTCAGCAGCGACGACATCAGCGGCGTGCTCATCCCCGGGATCAAGAACGCGGACTTCGTCCACCCGTTCGGGATCGGGAGTTCGTCCCAACCGGGCGCGACCGGATTCGTCGGCTACAGCGACACGGTCCGGCCGGGCGCCCAGCTGACGGCGAAATCCAAGACCGTGATGCTGGTCAGCGGTGACAGCCCCACCTTGTATCCCTACTGGCGGGGCGCCGCGCTGGCCGGATGGGACGGGATCCAGTGGTACGACCTTCCCTCAACGCGGGACGTGCCGGTCCGCCAGCAACCCCTGCTGGCCGCGCACGCCACGCTCCCGCGTGATGACCTGCCGCCGACCCAGCGGATCCAGGTGTTGCACACCACCTTCCGCGTTTTGGTCCCACCCGGGGATTTGAACAACAGGGTCTTCAGTGCCGGTGAGGTCATCTCGGTGGACAACCAGCCCACCAGCGTGCGTGGGATCATGACCTCGGTCGGCACGCCACTGACTGGTCCGCAGCCCGCTCTCGTCAACGTCGCCGGCGACAATGCCCCCACCGCCACCTTCGACACCGTCGACAAGATCCAGTTTGCGAAACGGCTGCAAGCGGGCTTTAGCTATACGGTCACCGAGGCGGTCCCTAACGTCGACGTGCAGGACCTGCAAGCCGCCGGCGCCGACTACCCGGCCTGGCTCGATCCGTACAAGACCCTCTACCAGAACGGCCGCATCGCCCAGGGCAGCGGGCGTGATGCGGAGATCGCGGCCCTTGCCCAATCGATCGTCCGCGCTGCCGGGGCCACTACCGCCTATGACCAGGCCAAGGCGATCGAATCGTGGTTCATCGAGAGGGGGCGATTCACGTATGACCAGAAAGCGCCGAAGGCTCCGGCGGGCGTGCGGGCGCTGGACAACTTCCTCTTCGACTCGAAACGGGGGCTCTGCCAGGACTTCTCAACGGCCATGAACGTCATGCTTCGGATGCTCGGCGTTCCCAGCCGGCAGATGAGCGGCTTCAGTGTGGGCATCGTGGATGATAAGACCCGGCAACACTTCGTGAACGCCGTCGAAGCTCACAGCTGGGTCGAGGTCTTCTTCCCTGGTTACGGCTGGATTCCGTTCGAGCCCACGCCGGACGGCATAAACGCGCCGATCGCTCGTCCGCAAACCCTGGAGCAACTCAACGCCGTGCCAGCCGCCAGCGCGGACGCCGCGACGCGCATCCCGCCGAACCTCAGGGAACCCGCGGGGGTGGCCCCCAGCGGAACCACCCAGGGGACCTTCTCCGATATCTGGCGGCCGGCGCTGATCGTTGCCGGCGGCCTGCTACTGCTCCTGGCTATCGCGCTCCTCGTGGCGCTCCGCTGGCTGCTCGCCGCCCGCGACGTGCCCCGGATCTGGCGTCGTCTGCTCTTCCTCGGCGATCGCCTCAGGGTTCCGCGGCATCCCGGTGATACGCCGGAGGAGTTCGGCGGGCGGCTGGCCGCCTCGCTGCCACCGCTCGATGCGGAGGTCCGGCGACTGGCGACCCTTTACACCCGCGCCAGCTTCCGCCGGGGTGGGCTCAGCGCCAGCGAGCTCGCGGCGGCGCGCGACGCCTGGAGCCGCATTCGGGGTAGCTACCCGGGGCTGGTGGCGAAGGCGTGGCGGGATGCCCTGCGTCAGGGCCGGGTGGTCAAAGAGGAAGATGCAACGTTAGAAAGTCGCGCGCCATCACGGCGCCGTTGACCGACCCGTTGCTGCCGCGGTGGGTGATGATGAAACGGGTCGACGGATGCCGCTGCATCAAGCCCTCGACGTCCTTGCGCCCCAGGTGCATGCTGCCTCCCGCTTCTTCGTCGTAGGTCATCTCCGTGATCACGTGATCGGAGGCGGCCACCAGCTCGTCGAGCTCGGCTGACATCTCGGCATCGCCGCTGTAACCGAGGCGGACGCCGTCGCGCTCCATCGTGAAGCCCAGGCAATCGAGGCGGCTGGTGTGGCGCATTCGATACGCGCGGGCCCGGCTTCCATCGACCTCGAAGGCATCGCCGCCGGAGAGCTCGTGGACCGTGAGCTTCAGCCGTTCCCAGCTGTAACGTCGCATCTCCTCGCCCCAGGCAAAGTCGAGAAGCCGTTGGAGATACGAGGTGGAGCCGGCGGGACCGAAGACCGTGAGTGGCGGCGATTCCTCGTGATGCAGCACCCGGCCCAGGATCAGCCAGGCGAGGCCAAAGGTGTGGTCGGCGTGAAAATGGCTGAGCATCACCGCCCGGGGCTCGTCCAGCGACACGCCGGCCTTCGGCAGATGGACGGTGAGCGGGGCGCCGGCGTCCATCAGGATCGTTCGGTCGATGAGGATCGCCGCGTTGTAGGCGTGCGGTGAAAAGGCCGCGCCCGTCCCGAGAAACGTCACCTCCACTGAGGTGACGGTAACAGGTGTCGAGTACAGTGCAAATGATGAATACCGTGGAGAAAGTGCGGCTCACGCAGTGGTCGCACGGCGCGGGTTGAGCCTGCAAGATCGGTCCTGAGGACCTGGCTCAGGTCTTGAGCCACTTGCCGCCACGGCTCGACAACCCCGACGTCCTGGTAGGGCAGGAGACCGGCGATGACGCAGCGGTCTACCGGCTTCGACCGGACCTTGCCCTGGTGGTCACCACCGACTTCTTCACGCCCATCGTCGATGACCCCTACACCTTCGGGGCCATCGCCGCGGCCAACGCCCTGAGCGACATCTACGCGATGGGCGCCCAGCCGCTGATGGCGGTCAACCTGGTCGCCTTTCCCATCAAGGAACTCGGGCCTGAGGTCCTGGCCGATATTCTGCGCGGTGGCCTGGACAAAGTTCGCGAGGCGGGCATCGACATCCTCGGCGGCCACAGCATCGACGACCAGGAGCCCAAGTACGGCCTCGCCGTGACGGGCACGGTCCACCCCGACCGGGTGCGGCGCAATCGCGGCGGCAGGCCGGGCGATCGGCTGGTGCTGACCAAGCCGCTGGGCACGGGCGTCATCACGACGGCGATCAAGCACGACGTGGCGCCGCCGGCCTCCGCCGCGGCGGCCATCGAGGGGATGCTGCGGCTGAACCGCGACGCCGCCGACGCGATGGCGACGGTCGACGTGCATGCCCTCACCGACGTCACCGGCTTCGGGCTCCTCGGGCACCTCCACTACCTGGCCCGCGCGTCGGGCCTCGCCGCGCGCGTCGACGCGGCCTCGGTGCCGTTTCTCTCGGGCGCCGAGATGCTGGCCGACGCCGGCGAGGTGCCCGGCGGCACCAGACGGAACGAGCGGTTTCTGGTTACCCGCGTCCGCTGGCCGGCGAACCTGTCGGCCGCGCGCCAGGTCGTGCTCTGCGACGCCCAGACCTCCGGCGGGCTGCTGATCGCCGTCGCCGCAAACGACGTAACGTCGCTGCTCGCGGCGCTGGAGGCGAGGCGGGTGACGGGTTCGGTGGTCGGCGAGTTGACCGAGGGAGAGTCGGGTTCGATCCTGGTCGTCTGACCGCGTCTTCGGAGATAGCCCGGTGACAAGCTTGTCGCAGTCAGGGACGCCAATATGCGAGGCCCACGATCGCGCGTATTAGAGGGTGACGATGGGTGAACTCGGGATGGATTGGCGGCCGCCTGCTGATCTCGGCACCGCCCATAATGGCACCCAATGCGCGAACCGGGAAAGGCGGCGTCGGACGACGATCGCCCCCTCATCGAGCGGGTGCGGAAGGGGGACCAGGACGCGCTGCGTACCCTCTATGAGCGCTACTTCGACCGCATCTACAACTACGTCTACGCCCGCCTCGGACGCGCGGAGGACGCGGAGGATCTGGCCATCGACACCATGACAAAAAGCCTGACCCGCCTTGATCTGTTCCACGACCAGGGAGGCGCCTTCTCCTCGTGGGTCTACCGGATCGCGCATAACGCCACCATCGATCATTACCGCCGGCACGGCAAGGTGGCGCTCGTTTCACTCGAGCGCGCGCCGGTGCCGGAATCGGCCGATCCCTCCGAGCTTGCGGTCGAGCAACTCTCGAACGAAGACCTGCACGCCGCCATCCGCGACCTCACCGATGAGCAGCAGCAGGTGTTGATCCTTCGGTTCTTCCAGGACCTGACCGCCGCCCAGGCGGCCGCCGTCATGGGCAAGACCGTCGGTGCGGTGCAGGCACTTCAGCACCGCGCGCTGGGCTCGCTAGAGCGTGCCTTGCAGGGGAGGGCCCCCAATTGACGCCTGAAGTGGAGCGGATGGAGCGGCTGGCGGAGCGGCTGCGCACCGTCGAACCCTTCATCCCACCGCCCGGCGCCAAGATTCGGGGCTGGAACCTGGTGCTCGCCGCCGTGGAGCAGTCGACCGCCGCCCGAGTCCGGGTCCATCCGGTCCGGCGCCTGGTGATCGGCGCGGCCGCCGCGGCGGTACTGCTGCTGGCCGGTGCCGGGGCGGCATCCGCCGATAGCCTCCCGGATTCGCCCCTCTACCCGCTGAAAGGTGTGCTCGAGAATGCGCGCGGGGTCCTGGCGTTCGGTGCGACGGACAGGCTCGCCTACCATCTCGAGCTGGCTCGGATCCGTCTGACCGAAGCGGAGACAATGATCGCGCGTCACCGGGCCGACCTCGCCGGCGCGTCGCTCAAGGCCCTCGACGACCAGCTGAACAGCGCCGCGCTCGTGGTCCAGAGCGAACGACACGCCGACCCGGCGGCGGCCGCCCGCTTGCAGGAGCGCTTGCGCCAGGCTGTAGCGACCGACGATCAGCAGCTGGCCGACCTCCAGGGCCAGGCCCAGACCCCGGCCGCCGCCAGCGCGATCGTCCAGGCGCGCGCGCGCGCGGCCGACGCGCTCAAACTGACGCAGGAGCCATCGGCGTCGCCGACCGCCAGCCCGGGAGGACGTCCGTCGCCTGCACGCTCCAACGGGCAAGCCTCGCCCACCAGCACGCCCTAGCCCTTGCGACCACGCCCAGCACGGATTGCCGCGGTGGTCGCGCTGCTGCTAGTCGTCGCCGCCGATCAGGCCAGCAAGGCATGGGCTCAGGGATCGCTCCGGCCGGACCACGAGGTCACGGTCATCCCGGGCTGGCTCTGGTTCCGACTGACCAGCAATTCGGGAGCCACCCTCGGCCTGCTGCGGGGCCATAACCTGCTCTTCATCGCGGTGTCGGCGCTGGTAGTCGTGGCGGTCGCGGTCATCGTGCTGCGCGGTGCACCCGGCGTGCTCGGCGCTGTGGCCCTGGGGGCGGTGGCCGGCGGTGCCATCGGCAACCTCATCGACCGCGTGCGCCTCGGGAGCGTCATCGACTTCATCGAGGTCCACCTCTGGCCGACCGACTTCAACCTGGCGGATACTGCCATCCGCCTCGGCGTCGTCGTCTTCGTGTTGTCGCTGGTACTCGACCGGCGCTGGCGCTCGCGTTAGGCTTGAGTAGGAGGGAGATCATCATGGTGGATCCGCGGCTGGCGCAGGCTCGTGAGACGGAGGCCACCGTTCAGACGACCCATGTCCGCGAGATGGCCGCCAACCTGCTGCTCGGACGAGCGTTGCAGATGCTGGAGGCCGCCGGTGGCATGGTCGTGTTCTGGGATGCCGAGGGCCGCTGGAACAGGGACAGCTTTGCTCTACCCGGACGGCCGGACCGCCTCGAGGAGCTGGCGCCGGTGCTCGAGGCGCTGCTCGAGTGGACGCTCTACACGGAAAAACCGGTCGTGATCCATGACCTGCGAGAGAGTCGCTGGTCGAGACACCTGCTTCATGGCGCCGACCCGCCGGCCGGCGCGGTGGCCGCGACGCCCCTGGCGCAGCGCGGCGCGATCTGGGGAGCGGTCGCCGTTTACCGCGGGGAGCCGGTCGCTGCGGGAATGGACCTGCTGGGGCAGCTTGCAGAACTGGCCACGGAGCCGCTCAGCTCGCTCGGCTCCGGCCGGCCGGAAGGCGTCGGTTGATATTAGGGGCCCCGCTCCGGCGTGAAAAAGCGGGGAGACAGTTAGGGCGCTCCCTATCATGAGCCCCGATGCGCGCTGATCAATCCGGGCAACGGCTGGCGGGCCTGCGAAGTCGCCTGGTCGATCTGGAGCTCGACGGTCTGGTCGTGACAGGCCCCGAGAACATCCGGTATCTCTCCGGGTTCAGCGGCAGCCTGGGATACCTGGTGATTGGCAGCGGCACCGCGGAAATCCTGGGCGACAGCCGCTACTGGCTTCAGATGGAGGCGGAGGCCCCCGCCTTCACCCTCGTGCGATCGGGTCCGTCACACGGCCTCTGGGCGCTGGTCTCCGAGCGGCTCAAGGCGCTGCACCTGCGTCGGATTGGATTCGAGTCGCAGCAGCTGACGGTTGATCAGCATCAGCGACTCGCGGCGGCGCTGCCGGCGGAGCTGACGCTGGTGCCCGCTGCCGGGCTTGTCGAAGAGCTCCGCATCATCAAGAGCGCCGAGGAGGTCGCGCTGCTCCGCGCCGCCGCCTCGATCGCCGGCCGATCGTTCGATCGAATCCGGTCCGCCGTCCGTCCGGGGCTCCGCGAGCGGGACGTTGCCTTCCTCCTGGAACAGACCTTCCGCGAATTGGGTGCCGATGGTCCGGCCTTCGAGACCATCGTCGCCGCCGGGGAACGGGGTGCCCTGCCGCACGGCCGTGCTTCCGACCGCGTCCTGGAGCGAGGCGACATGGTGGTCGTCGACTTCGGCGCGACCGCCGCCGGCTATCACAGCGACACCACCCGAACGATCGTGCTCGGTGAGCCGACCACCGAGCAAGGCCGCGTGATCGAGGCGGTGCGTCGAGCGCAGCTCGCCTCGATGGCCCTGATGAAACCGGGAGTGGCTGCCGACGAGATCGACCGGCGAGCCCGTGAGGCGCTCGCCGGCGAGGCGCACGCCTTCGGCCACGGCCTGGGCCACGGGATCGGATTGCAGGTGCACGAGCGGCCCTTCCTGTCGCCCACCGATCACACGGCGCTGCGGCCCGGTATGGTCATCACCAACGAGCCCGGCATCTACATCCCGGGCTGGGGTGGCGTTCGCCTCGAGGAGATGGTGCTCATCACCGAGGCGGACCCGGAAGTGCTGACGTTGGCCTCCTGGGAGATTGGCGTCGGATGACGCCGGCTGAGGCGCTGCGCGAAAAGCTCGCGGTCTCGGTTTTTCCCGACGATCTCTTCGGTGAGAACTGCTACCTGATCCGGCGGCGCGACACTGCGTCCGCGGTCGCCGTCGACCCGGGGCTGCAGGCCGACCGCGTGTTGGAGCGGCTTCGGCAGGAGCGGCTGACCCTGGAGCGGATCCTGGTGACCCATGGACACATCGACCATGTCGGTGGTGTGCCCGCCTTGCATCAAGAAACCGGTGCGCCGGTGGCCATGCACCCGGATGACCTCGCCATCCTCGACTGGGACCGGTTCGGCCAGATGCCCTTCGTGCCTTCCGGCTTCGGGCCGTTCTCCATCGACACCAGGCTGGCCCACGATACGACCCTTTCGTTCCAGGATGTCAACCTCCGGGTGCTGCACACGCCGGGCCACACCCAGGGATCCGTCTGCTTTCTCTTCGGGCTGGACTGCTTTGCGGGTGACACGCTGTTCCAGCGTGGCATCGGCCGGACCGACCTGCCAGGTGGGGATACGCAGAAGATCGTCTTCAGCATCCGCAACGTCCTCTACCGCTTACCACCGAAGACCGTGGTCTATCCCGGGCATGGGCCCAGCACGACCATCGAAGAAGAGATGCTGCTGAATCCCTTCGTCCCGGCCGATCGCTGAATGCGGATCGCCTCGCTGTTGCCCAGCGCCACCGAAATCGTCTGTTCGCTCGGCATGGAGGACGAGTTGGTGGCGGTCACGCACGAGTGCGATTACCCTGAGTCGGTCCGGTCCAAGCCGGTGCTGACGCGGAGCGTGCTGTCAGAGCTGAGCTCGGGCATCGAGGTGGATCGCCACATCCGAGAGCTCGTGCACCAGGGGAGCAGCATCTACGCCCTCGATGCTGAACTGCTGGAGGCGCTGCATCCCGACCTGATCCTGACGCAGGAGCTCTGCGAGGTGTGCGCCGTCTCCTATCCGATCGTGGAGCGCGCCGCTCGCCGGCTGGGGTCGTCGCCGCAACTCGTCTCGCTCGAGCCGGAGAGCCTCGAGGACGTCTTCCAGAACATTCTCTTTGTCGGTCGCCTGGTCGGCCGACAGGATGCGGCGGTGCACCTCTGCGATTCCCTGCGGCGGCGTGTGGCGATAGTCGAGCAGCGCGTCGCCGGCCTGCCCCGACCACGGGTGGTGTGCCTCGAGTGGGTCGAGCCCCCCTTCAACTGCGGTCACTGGACGCCGGAGCTCGTCACCTTGGCGGGCGGCGACGAGCGGCTGGGCGCGTCGCGCCAGCCGGCTCATGCTGTTCACTGGCAGGAGGTGATCGACGCCGATCCGGAGGTCGTGGTGGTGATGGCGTGCGGCTTTTCCCTCGACCGTAGCGTGCGCGAGGTCGAGACGGCACGCGACCGCTTCGGGGCGCTCCGAGCCGACACCTGGGTGGTCGACGGCAACGCCTTCTTTAGCCGTCCCGGTCCTCGCCTCGTCGATAGTGCGGAGATCATGGCAGGCATCCTTCACCCTGGCGCGCTGGACCCGCCGCCGTCCTCGACGGCCCGGCGACTGCAGCGAGTCAGCGCCCCGTCGGTTTAGCCGCCGAACGCGAAGCGGAGGAACGCGGCGGCGATCAGGATCAGCAGGATACCGCCACCGAGAAGGAGGATCAGCGCGGCGAGCGCGAAACCGACCGCCCGGCCGAACGCGAGCCACAACTCGCGCTCAGGGGCGCGGTCGTCGTCGGCATCAGTCATCGGAGTGACAATCTCGCCGCCCTTTCCACACCGGGGGCGGCTGATCTCGCCGCCCTTTCCACACCGGGGGCAGCTGATCTCGCCGCCCTTTCCACGCCGGGGGCGGCTGATGTTGTATCCGGGTATGGCCCATGGGGCGGACCCAGATCGGACAGGGTCCAGCGGTCGACGGTTGCCAGCCCCGCCCCGAGCAGCTGAACCAGGGCCTCCGCCGGTGCACGCCGGTCGTAGACCCCGAGCTTTTCCGACCGCAGCCGGCGCGTCCGTGTCGCGCGGTCATCGAGCCACCAGGTGGCACTGACGTCGAGGACATGTCCCGTGCGTTCCCGGTAGCTAATGGTGAGGAGCGCCTCGCCACCGAGCCGGCGGGCAAAGCGAAGCTCCCAGCCGGGCTTCCCCCTGCGGTAGCGGTCGATCAGCAGGTCTTGCTCGCGGGCAAACGCCTCCACCGCCGGCGCCACCGCGCGGAAGGCGTCCACGATTTGGGCGGGGATGGGCGAGAGCCGTACCTCCACGGGTTGAATTCTAAGTGAGGGTTACCGGAATCCCGCCTGTAGAGTTGATGCCATGGATGCGCAGGTGACCGACGTCGCAGAGAAGATCTTGATGTCGGCGAGGACGATTGCCGTCGTTGGCCTCAGCCCTGACCCGCGGCGTCCCAGCCACGGCGTCGCGCGCTACCTGCAACGCGCGGGCTACCACATCATCCCGGTCAATCCCAACATCGATGAGGTGCTGGGGGAGCGCGCCTACCCGAGCTTGCGGCAGATCCCGCAGCCGGTCGACGTGGTCGAGGTCTTTCGGCGGTCAGAGTTCGTCGGACCGATCGTGGACGATGCCATCGCCATCAAGGCGAGCGCGATCTGGCTCCAGGATGGCGTCGTCGACGAAGAGGCCGCTGCGCGAGCGCGAGCGTCCGGCCTGGACGTCGTCATGGACGACTGTATGATGCGCCGCCACGCGCAGCGCCGCCAGCACTGAGGCTATCCTCGATGCGCGCGCAGGCGCGCCTCGGCGATCTCCTCGGCCGCGCGACGATTCGAGACCCCCTCCCGCCGCGCGCGTTCGAGTAGCTCGCGCGTCGTGCCGCGGAGCTGGCGGCTGGTGACGCCGAAGATCGAATCGAGCGTTGGCTCCAGCCGCTTTTCCAGGAGGCCACAGAACAGAAACGCGGCGGCGGCATTGGCGACGAAGTCAGGGAGGATCGTGATGCCGCGGTCTTCCAATTGCGCCTCCGCCTCCGCCGTCACCGGATTGTTCGCGGCCTCGACCAGCAAGCGGCAATTGATGCCCGCCTGGTTGTCCGCGCGGATCGCGTTGCCGATCGCGGCCGGGATCATGATGTCGACGGGATGGCTGAGCCAGGCGGGCTCCGGTTCGCAGCGCGCTCCGGGCTTCAGGCGTTTTCGATCAATCCGGCCGAACCGGTCGCGGATCGCGAGCAGGTGCGGGACATCGAGACCGTTTTCGTCGACGATCGTTCCCTCGATATCGGCCACCACCAAGATGCGGACCCCGGCCCGGTCCAGGTAACGGGCCGCGGCGCCCCCCACGTTGCCGAACCCCTGCAGTGCAACCGTCGCGCCTTTCAGCGGCAGCCCGAGCACGTCGCTGGCCTCCGTGGTGCATTCCGCCACGCCATAGCCGGCGATCAGCTCGGTGATGGGAATGGCTTCGCTGGTCAGCGCCAGCGCCTGCTTGACGCGACTCAGGCCGGCGCCCCCTTCGGTCCTGAACCCGGCTTGCAGCGGGTGCGTCAAGCCTGCGAGTTGGCACGCGGCGATGATGTCGTCCTCACGCGTGCCCAGGTCGGCGCCGGTCGCGTAGCGCTCGGCGATCAAGGGGCGGATGGCTTCGATGAAGCCGCGCAGCACCGCGGGCGCCTCCGCGGAGGCCGGGTCGCAGTCGATCCCTGATTTGGCGCCGCCGTAGGGGATATCGAGGATGGCCATCTTATGGGACATGGTGCGCGCCAGCTGGGTAACCTCATCGACGGTCACGCCCGGACGCATGCGGATGCCGCCTGAACACATTCCACCGACCAGGCGATCGATGACGAACCATGCGCGGGCGCCGGTCGCCGGATCGTGCCATTCACTCACCAGGTAGGGGGTCAGCGGCGGCACGCTCAGAAGACGCGACCTCCGAGTGGGACGTCGACGCTTGGCTCGAGCAGCACCACGGCGCCGTCCGGATCGGGCACGCCCAGGAGCAGCACCTCCGAGCGCACCGGACCAATCTGCCGTGCGGGAAAGTTGACGACGGCGATCACCAGCTTGCCGCGCAGCTCCTCGGGCTGGTAGTGCACGGTCAGCTGGGCGCTCGAGCGCCGCACGCCGAGTGGACCAAAATCGATGCGAAGCTTGTAGGCCGGCTTGCGGGCTTCCGGGAAGGGCTCGGCCTCGAGGACCCGGCCGACGCGCATGTCGACCCGCTCGAAGTCGGAGACGTCTATGGTGGTCGCCTCGCCCAACATGCCTAGTGTAGTGTGCCCAAGGTATGCCGCTCACGCCGCAGGAGATGCGAGCGCTGTATCCGATCACGAGCCGCTACGCGTACCTCGATCACGCGGCCATCGCACCGCTGGCGACGCCGGTGCGCTCCACGATGGAGGTGTTCCTCGCCCGCATGACGGAGGAACCTTTCGAGCTGGCGCATTGGGAACGCCTGCTCGGCCAGGTGCGCGCCCGGGTCGCGGAGCTGCTGTCCGTCGGCCCGGAATCGATCGCGTTTACGAAGAACACGACAACGGGCCTTGGCCTGGTCGCGGCGGGCCTCGATTGGGAGGCGGGCGACAACATCGTTGGCGTTGATCGCGAGTTCCCTTCCAACATCTACCCCTGGATGGGCCTCAAGCGAAAGGGTGTCGAACTCCGCCTCTACCGACCCGAACAGGGGCGGATCGACGTCAAGGCCCTGGTGCGTCACTGCGATCGACGCACTCGTGTGCTGGCGATCAGCGCGGTCCAGTTCTGGAGCGGGTTTCGGACCGACCTTGGCGCCCTCGGCACGGCGCTCCGAGGTCACGACGTCCTCCTCGTCGTCGACGCGATGCAGGCCGCCGGGGCGCTCCAACTGGACCTGTCAAAGACACCAGTCGACTTCCTGGCCGCGGGTGCCCAGAAATGGCTCCTCGGTCCCATCGGGATCGGCGTCGTGTACGTCGGGCCGCGGATGCTGGACCGAATGAGCCCGGTCACCATCGGACCTGAAAGCGTGGTCCGCAACAGGGAGTACGTCGACTATGACCTCACGTTCAAGCCGGACGCTCGCCGTTTCGAGGAGGCCGCCCCGAATTATCCGGGCATTCTTGGCCTGGGAGCCGCCGTCAATCTTTTGCTGCGGTGCGGTCCGCCAGCGGTCGAAGAGGCCGTGCTGCGTCTTGCCGATCGGTTGCGCGATGAGCTGCCCGGCCGGGGCTACCAGCTGGTGTTCAAACCCACGTTGCCCTCCGAACGTTCAGCCATTGTGTCGTTTCGACACCCACGGATGGTGCCCGCCGAACTGCACACGCGCTTGCGCGAGGCGGGGGTCATCATCGCGCTGCGCAGTGACTTCCTGCGCGCATCGCCGCATTACTACAACAGCGACGAGGATCTCGATCGCCTGCTCGAGGCGCTGCCGCAATGACCTTCTGGCAGGAGGTCAAGCGCGAGCTGGGGCGAGAAACGCAGCCGGTCGACACGATCGTGCGCTTGATCATCCTGGAGCGCGCCATCCGTGGCTCGCTCGTCTTCGTGCTGGGCGTCGCCCTGCTGACCCGAAGCCGCAGTGTGGTTTCGCTGGTCCGCCTGTGGGTGGCCGAGCTGGACGTCAACCCCGAACGGCGGTTGGTCCCCCGAATCCTGAGCACCGTACTTCGTCCCATCGGAGAATTCTCCTCGCGGACTGTGCTGCTCATCGGGATCGGCGCGCTGCTCTTCGGGATGCTGGAGCTGACGGAGGCGGTCGGGCTGGCGCGGCGGCGTCGCTGGGCCGAGTACCTCACGGTGATCGCCGGCTGCATCGGTATCCCGTTGGAGATCGGCGAAGTCATCAACCGCCAAACCCCGGTGCGGATCAGCATCCTGTTGATCAACGTGGCGATCGTGATCTACCTGGCCTGGCAAAAGCACCTGTTCGGCCTCCGAGGCGGGGTCGCCACCGAGACGGAAACGAGCTAACGGCTCGGGGCTTACCCGGTCAGGGGAATGCCGACGCCGGACACGCCCAGCGGCTCGGCGTGGCGGGTCAGCATGCCGACCACGAAACCGAGAACGCGATCGGCGGAGGGGCCGTCCGAGATGGTGGCGAGCAGCGTCGGCTCCGGGTTCTTGAAGGCGCCCAGCAGGCCGGCCCGGGCGGCGCGGCTGAAGCTCGGGGTGCCGGCGGGGACGAAGGTCACGCGAATCTTCGTGTAGCGATCGCCGGCGTGCACCAGGGTGAAGGGCGCCGTCTTGCGCACCTGCCAGGCACGGATCTCTTCATTCTTCAGGCGCCGCTTGAGGGTGGCGATGAATTTCTTGCCGCCCGGATCGTGGTCGGCATAAATCGCGACCTGCACGCCCACATGATACCTAGTGGCGCGGCCCGGCAATACGACGGTTAGGTTTTGCCGAGATTCTCGAAGAAGCGCCGCATCGCCGCCCGGACAGGTCGCGGTTCGGCAGGTTGATCGCCGGTCGATGGCGCGGCCTGCCCGCGGATGGTCCGCAGCTCAGCCCGGTTTTGCTGCCAGACGACCCAGATGCGCTGGACGGCGGTGAAGTTGGTGCCGACCGCTAGGATGAGTAGCGCCACCGTCAGGGGCGACCAGGGCCCGAGGCGGAGGCCGATCGATTCGAGCAGCAGTCCCGCCACGATGATGACGACTCGCTCGGGCCGGGCGAGGATCCCCACGTCGCAGGTGAAGCCGAGGCTCTGCGCCCGCGCCCGGACATAACTCACGAGGAACGACCCGGACAGGGCGATCAAGACGATGATCGGCTGCAGGCCGTCGTGGTGTCGCAGGAAGTAGATGAGGATTCCCAGGTAGACGACGCCTTCGGAA
>DATNNA010000093.1:0-13022 GCA_035602075.1 Binatus sp. (SeqCode)
GCGCGGCCTCAGGTCGAGCGCGGCATTTCGAAAGCCCAGCAGCAGGCCCAGCGAATCACGCGCATGGGCAGTAGCAGCGCCCCTGGTCCCTCGTCTAACTAAAATCATCTCGTGACCCAGAACGGAGAGGGGATCGTCGTCGCGGGGGGCGTCCGCACCGCCATCGGCAAGTTTGCCGGCGCGTTCAAGGACACCCCGACGTCGGATCTGGGGGCGAACGCGATCCGCGCCGCCGTCGAGCGCGCGGGCATCTCCCCCGACGTCGTCGACGAAGTCATTCTGGGCTGCGTGGGCCAGGTCGGCGAAGATGCCTTCAACGCCCGGCTCGCGACGCTGAAGGCGGGCCTGCCGGAGAAAACGACGGCGTTCAACGTCAACCGGCTTTGCGGGTCCGGGCTGCAGGCGATCAACAGCGCGGTTCAGGAGCTGCGCACGGGTGAGGCCCAGGTCGTCGTGGCCGGCGGCAACGAGAACATGTCGATCCAGCCGTACCTGCTGCCGCGGGCGCAGGTGGGGTGGCGCCTGGGCGAGGCCGCGCTGATCGATGGCACCCTCTCCCTGGTTACCGATCCGTTTGGACGCTATCAGATGGGCGCCACGGCCGAGAAAGTCGCCGACCGCTACGGCGTCTCGCGCCAGGCGCAGGATGCCTTCGCGGCGGAAAGTCAGCGGCGCGCGGCCGCCGCGATCGCCGAGGGTCGGTTCAACGACCAGATCGTGCCGGTCGCGATTCCGCAGAAGAAAGGCGACCCGGTGATCGCGCAACTCGATGAGCATCCTCGGCCCGGCACGACGCTGGAGTCCCTCGGCCGCCTCAAGCCGGCCTTTCGCGAGGGCGGCAGCGTGACCGCCGGGAACTCATCGGGCATCAACGACGCAGGCGCGGCCGTCGTCGTGATGACCAGGGCGAAGGCCGGCGAGCTGGGCGTCACGCCACAGCTCGAGTGGGTCGCCGACGCCGTCGCCGGGATCGCCCCGGAGATCATGGGAGTGGCGCCGATCTTCGCGGTGCAGAACCTGCTCAAGAAGGTGGGGATGACGATCAACGACATCGACCTCATGGAATTGAACGAGGCCTTTGCGGCGCAGGCGGTCGCGGTGATACGCGAGTTGGAGATCGATCCCGAGAAGGTCAACCCCAACGGCGGGGCGATCGCGCTCGGCCATCCGGTCGGCGCCACCGGCGCCATCCTGACCGTCAAGCTGGCGTACGAGCTCAAGCGACGGCAGGCCGAGTGGGGCATCGTGACGATGTGCATCGGCGGCGGCCAGGGCATCGCGACCCTCTTCCGCAACTCGAACTAGGCCCTCCGGCTGCACGAGTTCGGCCTTTCGCGCGTTGTATTCGGAGGCATGTCCCGACTGCCTCTGCGTCCGATCGTCCTCGCGGCCACGCTGGCGTTCACGGTGGTCGCGCTTCTGCGATACGGCGTGCAGATCACGATCCTGGTCATGGCCGTTGGCGTGACCGCGGCCGTCCTGATCGGCCGGCACCAGGCCGGCAAGTTCAAGATCGGCAAGAAGGGTCCAAAGGGGCGGGGTTGGCGCCCCAAGAATCATCACGTGGAGCTGCCGGCTCCGGCCGATGACCCGGTGATCGGCTTCGGGGAGCCCGTGGTCGAGCTCTTCGCCTCCCGCACACCCCCCCTCGCCCATCTCGGGTTGAGCCCCACCGTCCGCAGCCAGCTCGACGGCTTCGCCCTTGGCCGGACACGGCGCATCATCGAGGCGCCAGACCTCCTGACGCACGCGGCCGCCGACGCGGAAACCTGGCCCGTGGTCGAGGCGGCGGTCCAAAAAGCCATGGCCCTAACCCGATCTCGCGGCGTCGAGATCCGCCCCGAGGGCCAGCCGCGCCTGACCCAGGCGCTCGCCCTCAGCGCCGTGCAGGGGGTCCTCCTCGCCGAGTGGCGGCAGCTGGACGACGGCGCCACGATCTGGGACGGCGCCACCGCGCGGATCCGCGCGTCGGATGCCTTTGCGATCCAGCACATCACGGAAGCGATGGAGCGGCGCCAACTGCCCGAGCTCTTCGCGGGGATCGCTCGGCGACCACCGGATTTCGAAGTCCGGCTGCTGCTGCCCTATACCCTCGCGACTGCCTTTTACCTCCGCTTGCACGGCAAGGCTCCCGAAGCCTTCGCGGCCTGAGCCCGGCCGCGGATCGTCCGACTAGCGGGACGCGACGCGGACCGGGACGTCCTGGTGTCGCGGCGCGGGAAAGCGCACATAGGACCGGTCACCGATCCACTGGGTTGGTGGCGCTGCCCACCATTT
Source organism: Binatus sp. (SeqCode) (assembly GCA_035602075.1). Lineage (GTDB taxonomy): Bacteria > Chloroflexota > Dormibacteria > CF-121 > CF-121 > CF-13. The sequence goes on from DATNNA010000093.1 coordinate 2,278, forward strand.
CGCCATGTTGTTCAGGGCGACCGCATACTGCGCGCGCAGGCGCGAGAACGCGGCCCAGGACTCTTCCGGTCCGAGCAGCGACCAGCCCGCCGCCGCCAACCGCTCCCTCGCCTCGTCGAACTCATAACGCTCAACGCCCGGATCGTGGTCGCTCTCGATTCGGAAGAAGCGGGCCAGGTCTTCCACCAAATGCGTCCCGATCGCGAACATCATCTTGGCCGGGCCGCGAGGACCGTCGACGATCGTTGTCAACAGCAGGGTCGTAGCGTCCAGGACCGCGCCCAATGCGCTGACCCACGATTCGTTGTCGTGGGAGGAGCGGAAATAGGCGAGGACGGGAAACGCCAGATGGCTGTCGAGGACTTCGGCGCCCCACTTCTCCCATTCGCCAAAGAGGCGCGGCAGATCATCGACCATGCCCAGCTTGGCCATCGTCTCCAGCAGGTTGACGCCGGATGGCGGCGCTCCGGCCCTGGCGTCGAGCGTGAGAATGAGAATTTCGCGACGTTGGAACGATCCATAGAGCGAAAACAGGAAGCTGATGGCCAGTGCGATGGTGCCGAGTCCCGTTCCGCCCGCAGCCAGGGCCAGCAGCCGGGCAAGTCCGGAAGTCGCCACGAAGTCGCCAAAGCCGATGGTCAGCACCGAGGTGCCGGCAAAATACAGCGCCGTTGGGAAATCCTGCACAACGGGGTGCAGATGGGCCCGCAGCCCATAGAAGATCAGGCCGAAGCCCAGAACGAGGCCGCTCAACCACAGGACAAGCAACACCACCACAACAAGCGGGGCAAAGACTCCCAGGATTCGCTCCCGTTGCCCGGACGACCCGGCGCGCAGTCCCAATGCCCGCCAGCTGCGCCATCCGGGACGCACGACCCAACGCGTCAGGCGATAGCGCGCCGGCGTCGGGCGCGGGACGACGACACTCTGAAAGACATCGTTGAGGATGTAGAAAACAACGGCGATGCCGAGGATGGCCTCGAACGTCTCGAGCATGAGGGCCATACTACTTGCTGCCGACGCTGGTGCCGGGACAGGGACTCGAACCCTGACGCCCTTACGGGCAGGCGATTTTAAGTCGCCAACGTCTACCTATTTCGTCATCCCGGCGCGACCAACATTGTAGGGCGCCATCGGGCCACTCACATTTCATCCAAGCCCGCATGGCTACGGCGCTTGCCTACGCGCAGTACCGTGTTGGTGTCACGAACGTCTTCGCCCATCGTCCTCGCACCGTGATGGCTCGGCGCATCCTCCTCGGCTTCGCGCTGGGGGTGCTCGCGGGGGGCGCCGTCGGCACAGTGACACAACCCGGTCTCGCCACCAGCGTGACGGCCGTCGAAGGTCGTATCCAGCAGCAGATCGGCGTCGAGCTCGCCCTGGCCGGCATCTATCTCGAGGAGTCGGGCGTCCCATCGCCCGTGCCGTCGGAGGTCTCCGTCGGGTATCTCGGCCAGCGCCTGAATGGAAATCCGCCAGCGTTAATCGCTAGCTGGCTCGGGCTCACCGTACTAATCGTCCTTGGGTCGACAAACCTGTTCGCCGCGTCACGCCGGTTCGGACCGCGGCTGGTCCGCGGGCGCCTCGGGGCGGCGCTGCACCTGACGCCATCCGGGGTCGCGCGGGCACAACGCTGGTTTGATCGCTGGGGCCCGCTCGCGATCGGGTTCTCGCGCTACGTCCCGGGATTGCGCTGGGGCATGGCCGTGGCGTGCGGCACCCTTGGTGTGGGCTATCGCACCTTCTGGCTGAGCACGGCGCTTTCCGCCTCGATCTGGGCCGGCGGGTTGTTGACGCTGGGCGTCACCATTGGCGACGCGGCCGGTCGCGTAGTCGCCGAGCACGCCTGGATGGGCCTGCTCCTGCCGCTTCCCGCCGCCGCCGTGATCACCACCGGACTCATCCGCCTCGTGGTCATGCGGCGGACGGCGGCGTCGCCGACCCCCTCGATTTAGCCCGCCGCTGGCCGCATCCGGGTGCGCTGGGTCACCACCAGCGCAAGGGCGCCGGCACCCAGGATCACCGCCACCAGGCCGACCAGCCATCCGATCACGGGGATGAGCCCGACCACGGTCAACACAAACAGCCCGCCCAGCAGCGCGAAGGCGTCATGGTACCGACCCCAGCCCATCCGCGCGAAGATCAGCCGCCCAAGAAGGAAGCCCGACACGGCGTACCCGACGGCACAAGCCAGGATCCAGAGCGGGATCAGCAGCAACCCCAACCACCAGCCACCGATGAAGATCCCCACCACGAACACGATCAGCGCAACGATGGGGGTGATGACGAGGATCGCAGCCCCGATGCCGGCGCTCGCCCATGGCTGCGCCCGCTCGGCGTCGATCGCCCGGGTGCTAAAGCCTGGGAGCAGGAAGATCAGCAGCAGGCCGAGAGCGAAGATCCCGACCAGCGCTCGCAGCCAGCCCAGAAACCCGTTGCCCGCCCCGCCGTTACCCTGGTCCGTGGGCGTGTGTCGAGTGGTCGTCCCGGTGACCCGCGCGCCGTTGACCAGCTCGACAGAATTGCTGCTCGTGTAATCGAGATTGCCGCCGATCTGCGCGCCGTCCAGCTTGAGATGGTCGACCCTGCCGCTCACGTCGCCACCGACGCGATTCCGTAGGGTCAGGGTGCCCGCTGACATCTGGACCCGACGGGCGACCGGGGCCGCGACAGTCGCGGTGCCACCGGCAACCACCAGGTCGCGGCCGATGCTGGAGCTGGATCCGACGTCGATCATCCCTCCGGTGATGACGAGGTCGTCCGCGACCGCCCCGTTCACCGTCAGGTTGCCGCCCGCCGCGATGATGCTGCCGCCCACCTTGCCGGTTACGGTGATGGTGCCGCCGCCGAGGATCAGATCGCGGGTGACGTTGCCGGAGACGGTGATCGTGCCGCCGCCGGCGATGACGCTGCCGTTGACGGTCCCGCTGATGCTGATCGTGCCGGCGCCCGCGTAGATGTCGTCGTTGACCGTTTCACCGGGACCGACCGTGACGTCGGAGCCCTGTCGAAGATCAGCGGCCGCTACCTGGAGCGGTAGACAGGCAAATAGTGCCGCGATGACGAAGGATCCCCCCAGCGCCGCCAACCCGCGGTGGCGCATCGCCCGTGTGCGTGCCATCCCAATGCCCTCCTCTCCGGCAGCGACTCTGATGGCATTCTCCCACTCTGGCAGGCACCCCGTGTGGGTCGAACGGCAATTCAGGCGGGGCGGCGCAGACTCCAGACGGCGATCCCCAGCATCACGATGCCGAAGGCCAGCAGCAAACCGACCTCAGCAAGAAGGGGAAGCGTCCCCCCGCCCACCGTCAGGCCCAGCCGGTCCGTGACTGCGGCGGGGACGCCCGAAGCGCCCAGGATCACGCGACGGATCGGATCGATACCATAGGCGGCCGGGTCGATCCGGGTCAGCCCGGTCATCCACCAGGGGAGGTTACTCAGCGGGAAGAGCGCGCCGGAAAGAAAGAAGATCGGCATCATCAAGAAATTGATGATCGCCTGGAATCCCTGCATGGATGTGATGCCGGCTGCCAGCACAACCCCCAGCGTCGTCAGTGCGAATGCGAGGACGAAGATCAGTGGGATCAGTTCGAGCACGGCGAGCGGGGTCAGCGTGACGCCGACGATGGGCGCCAGGATCAGCAGGATCATCCCCTGCACCATCGCCTGGGTGCTGCCGCCCAGCGCTTTGCCGATCGCGATCGCTGAGCGATCGATGGGCGCCACCAGCACTTCCTTGAGAAAGCCGAACTCGCGATCCCAGACAATCGACATGGCGCTGAAGATGGACGTGAAGAGCACCGCCATCCCGATGATCCCCGGGTAGATGAACTGCACGTAGTTGATCGAGGGCGCACCACCCAGGCCACCGCCGATGCCCTTGAGCGAGGCGCTGAGCCCGGTGCCGAAGATCAGCAGGAAGAGCAACGGCTGCGCCAGTGAGGCCAGCAGGCGCAGCCGGTCGCGCGAGTAGCGGAGCACGTCGCGATACCAGATGATGTAGATCGCCCGCAGCGTGGCGCGGCGCGTATCGATGCGGCGAACACTCGCGGGCTGGCTGCGGGCGGCAGCTGAGGTAGCCATCAGCGGCGGCCGCCTCCCCATCGCCCAGCCATGATCCGCATCCGATCGAGCGCCCCCGCCTGCTCCTCGCGGATGGCGCGGCCGGTGAGCTTGAGGAAGACATCATCGAGGCTGGGCCGCCGCAGCGTGACCGCGGTCACCTGCGCCGAGAGGTCCCGCACCAGGCGTGGGATAAAGGCGGCACCGTCCGAAACCTCGATCCGCAGCGTGCCATCGTCCACCGTCGGCGTCAGCCCAAACTTTGATCCGAGCTCGGCCGCACTGGTGGCGTTATCCGCAGTGACAATCGTGATGACGTCGCCGCCGACGCGCGCCTTCAGCTCGTCGGGCGTGCCGAGCGCCACGATGCGGCCCATGTCGATGATGGCGATCCGGTCACAGAACTCGGCCTCGTCCATGTAATGGGTCGTCATGAAGATCGTGATGCCTTCTGAGCGGCGCAGCGCCCGCAGGTAATCCCAGATGTGGCTCCGCGTCTGCGGATCCAGACCACGAGTCGGCTCATCCAGGAAGAGGACCTCTGGCGAGTGGAGAATCCCACGTGCGATCTCGAGGCGGCGCTTCATCCCGCCCGAGAAGGTGAGGACTTTCGACCTGGCTCTGTCCGCCAGCTCGACCATCTCGAGCACCTCGTTGATCCGCTGAGCCCGGCTCGCGCGGGGCACGTCGTACAGGAAGGCGTGAAAGTCAAGGTTCTCTCGTGCGGTCAGCTGTTCGTCGAGGGACGGGTCCTGGAAGACGAGGCCGATCCGTGCCCGCACGGCGCCCGGGTCACGAGCAACATCGAAGCCGGCCACGGCGGCGCGCCCCGAGGTCGGCCTGAGCAGCGTGCACAGCATGCTGATCGTGGTCGATTTCCCCGCACCGTTTGGTCCGAGGAAGCCGAAGATCTCTCCGGGCATGATGGAGAGGTCGATGCCGCGAACCGCCTCGATCTCACCGTAGCGCTTGACCAGTTGCTCCGTCGCGATAGCCGCGTCAGCCATGGCTCAGCCGACCGCGGCTTCGCGCTCCGGCTCTCCGGTCGCCGCGATGTCACCCAAACCGGCCTGGCGTTGCGGTTGGCGCGACCGCAGTGGCACGTCCGGCATGAATAGCGTGGCGATCAGCGCAACCGCGGACAACGCCATCGCGATCAGGAAGAGGTCGTGGAGCGTGAGCGCGAGCGCCTGACGAACCGCATGCATCGCCTGGTCGAAGAGCGGCGCGAGTTGCGGTGAGAGCTTCGCCTTTGCCGCGGCAATCTTCGCCGGGTCGAGCAGGGCGTTCGGATTGCTGGCCGAATTGCCGAGAACATTCTTGAATGCGGCAGGCAGATTGACTTTGGCGATCTGGGTGCTGATCGTGTCCGGCAGCCGCTGGGCCAGGATCGTGCCAAGGACCGCCGCGCCGGCCGTGCCGCCGACGTTGCGCCAGAACTGGAACTGGCTGGTGCCGACACCGAGGTACCGCATCGGAAGCGCGCTCTGGACGGCGTTGATGTAGAGCGGCATGGTGACGCCGAGCCCGAGGCCGACCAGGACGATGTCGATCGTGATCGACATCTGCGACGTCGCGGTCGTCGTTTGGGCCATCAGGTAAAGGCCGATCATCATCAGCGCGATGCCGATGGTGCCGAGGTAGTGGTAGTGCTTGATCCGAGGAATCAGCTGCCCCGTGAGGACGCTCGACACGATGAGGCCGAGCATCATCGGGGTGAGCAGCAGCCCCGAGTTGGTGACACTGACGCCCAGCACGCCCTGGAGCTCGAGCGGGACGAAGATGATCATCCCGAACATGCCGAGGGCGGCGAAGAAGCCGACCACCATCGAGACGGTGAAGGCGCGGTTCTTGAAGAGCGCGAAGGGCACGATCGGCTCTTTGACGCGCTGCTCGATCACGAAGAAGGCGACCAGCATCGCCACACCGAAGCCGAGCAAGCCGAGGACCTGGAACGAGGTCCATCCCTGGTCCTTCGCGACCGAGAGCGCAACCAGCACCGGGATTAGACCGGCGGCCAGCGCCGCCGACCCGGCAAAGTCAATGTCGCGCCAGGAGGCCTTGGTGCGCACGAAGGGGAGGAAGCTGGCGACGACGAGGACGCCGAGCAAGCCGACCGGCAGGTTGACGTAGAACACCCAGCGCCAGCCGAGGTTGTCGGTCAAGAAGCCGCCCACCACCGGGCCGATGATCGAGGAGAGACCGAAGACGGCGCCGAAGAGGCCCTGGATGCGCGCCCGCTCGGCCGGCGAGTAGATGTCGCCAAGAACGGTGAACGCCGACGCGAAGAGCATGCCACCGAAGAGGCCCTGGACGACCCGGAAGACGATCAGCTGGGTCATGTCCTGGGCGACGCCGCACAGCGCGGAGGCGGCGACGAAGCCGATCATCCCGGCGATCAGGAAGGGCTTGCGGCCGAAGAGGTCGCCGAGCTTGCCGGCGATCGGCACGACCACCGTCGAAGCGACGAGGTAGCCGGTGATCAGCCAGGAGTAGCGATCGAGGCCGTTCAGCTCGGCGACGATGCGCGGCAACGCCGTCCCGACGATCGTCTGGTCGAGCGCGGCGAGCAAGAGCGCGAGCATCACGCCGATGGTCGCGAGGACTTTGATCCTGGTGGTCAGCTCAGCTTGTGGCATGGGTCTTTGCCTCCTCGGTGCTCATCGTCTGGATGAGACGCAAACACAGATGGCGCAGTTGAATCAGCTCGGACTCTTTGAAGCCCTCGGTTAACCATCCCTGAACGGCCGCGGCCTCGCGCCAGAGCGCCTTGACGCGCTCCCGGCCCTGCTCCGTGATTTCCGCGTAGACGGACCGCCGATCGGCGGGATCGTCCACGCGCTTGACGAAGCCATCGCGTTCCAGGTTGTCGACGAGGCCGGTAACTGATCGAGGGGAGACGTCCAGCATCTCCGCCAGCTCGCCCATCGTCAAACGCCCGGCCTCCTGGTGTTGCAAGCGGACCAGGATCTGGAAGCGGCCCTCGCTGAGCCCGAACCGGTCCGCCCACCGCTGCATGGACGCGTGCAGCTTCTTCCCCAGGATGCGGACAGCGGCCAGTGCCTCTGTTCCCGCCTCAACCTTCCGGCCACTCCGCCGGAGAACCTCCCGGATGCGTGGGTCGAACAGGAAACCATTCTTGTCGGTCTGGAGCTCGGCGGCGTCGTGATCGGTCTTGAAAGTGAGCTGACTCATATTTACAGGGTACATTATTACATAACTCAAGAAACAACGCAACCCGCGATTGATGGAGACCCGGTGACGGGGTGGGCGGGCGCCGCCCGGCGGCGCCCGGCCTCCTTAGGCGACCGGCGCCACTTCCTCATATGCGTGCGCCCCGGCCTGCAGCTCGGCTCGCGTCGCGCGAGCGCGTACACCGGTGACACCAACGGCGGCGACCAGGATGACGGCGATCGCCAGCGCCATGCTCGGCCGCATGGCGTCGACGAACGATTGCGTGAAGACGGCATGCGCCAGACCCTGGAGCTGTTGCACGATTTGCGCCGGGATCCCGGCGGGCAGCTGCAGGCTGCCGCCCGTCTGGCCCCGCCCGACCTCCAGCCCGCGGCTCGCCGCCTGGCTGAAGCCATCGACGAACGGTGCCCTGAACGGGGCCGGCAGCTGCGACGAATAGCCCACGGCGTGTGCCTGCAAGCCGGTGGCAAGCCGGTTCTGCAGCACCGCGCCGATGGCCGCGCTCCCGATCACGGTGCCCAGCTCCTGTACGGTGCTCAGCACGCCGGACGCGACGCCCGCCAGCCGCGGCTGCAGGTCACGCGTCGCCAGGCTGTAGACGGGCGTCCAGACGCCGGCAAGGCCCAGGCCGCCGAGGACCAGCCCCGGCATGAAGGCCCAGCGATTGGAGTCAACCTGCACGCGCCAGGCGATGTACGCCATCCCGAGCGCGAACAGCGTCAGCCCGGCCATCAGGATGTACTTGCCAAAACGAGCAGCCAAGGGAGCGACCGCGCCGGAGAACAGCATCATCGTCAGCGCCATCGGCGCCACGGCGACGCCCGCGTCGAAGGCGCTCAGCCCGAGCACCGACTGGAAGTAGATGGTGATCGGCAGGAAGACACCGACCATGGCGAACCCCATCGCCATCAGGACGAGCGTCATGATGGTGTAGTTGCGATCCCTGAAGACCGCGAACGGCAGCAGCGGCTCGCGATCCTGGCGGCGCCATTGGATGACGAAGAAGATCGCGAGGACGACGACACCCGCGGCGATGATCTCGGGGATCGTGATGCCCGCGGAGACGGTCCCCCAGTTGTAACGCTGTCCCTCGATCAGGCCGAAGACAACGCCGAAAAGGCCCACAGTGGCGAGGGCGACGCCGACGAGGTCGAGCCGGTGCCGGCGGCCCGGCCGCAGATCGGGAACCAGCGCCAGGGCGAGCAGCACGATGGCCAAACCGACGGGCAGGTTGACGTAGAAGATCCAGCGCCATCCGAAGTTGGTGACGATGAAACCGCCGACGATCGGGCCCGCCAGCACCGCCAGGCCGGCCAGCCCGCCGTAGATGGCGAACACGCCGCCTCGCCGCTCCGGCGGAAAGATCGTGGTCATGATCGGCAACCCCTGGGGGGCCAGGATGGCCGCCCCGAGACCCTGCGCGCCGCGCGCCAGGATCAGCTGCGTCGGGTCCTGCGCAAGACCGCTGAGCGCCGAGGCCACGGTGAACACCACCACACCGGCGATGAACATGTTTCGCGGACCGAAGATGTCGCCCAGGCGTCCCGAGGTGATCAAGAGCACGGCATACATCAGGCTGTAGCCGTTGAGCACCCACAGGATCTGGTCGAGCGATGCATGCAGGTCATCGACGATGCTCGGGATCGCGACGTTGACGATGGTCAGGTCGAGCAGGGTCATGAAGAGACCCAGCGCGAGCACCGCCAGCGCCAGCCAGGGCGCCGACGGTCGAACGGTTTTAGACATGGTGGTGTTAACCCTCCTTGGAAATGACGCCGCTATACTCGGGGTGCGCGCCCTTGAGTGGCGGTCCTGCTAAAGGCTGGCTCGAGGAACACGACCTCTGACGGAGTGGTCAGAACACTTCGCCGGAGGTCGTTGTTATTCATCAGTGATCACCTCCTTCTTCTCGGTTTCCAAGTCGCGCCTCAACGGCATGCATTTGCTCGTGCGTGATCCACAGCGTGCCGTCCTCGATGTCGCGGATGAGGCTGCGAACCCATTCGACCTCCGCGCGGCTCACGACGACGCCGTACTCGGCTTCCACGAGGAACAGGCGGGGGATCCGCTGGATCTTCTGCAAGTCCTCCAGCACCTTCTCGTTGCGAGCAATCTGGCTTTCCAGCAGCGCGACCCTCGCCCGGAGGAGGCGGACGACCTCGTCTTTGTCGAGCACGGCTAAGAAGGCGAGCGCCGCCGCAAACTGCGGGTAGTCGTTCACCGGCTGCGCCAGCATCTCGCGCATCCAGGCCGTGATCTCGTCGCGCCCGTTCTCGGTGATGGCGTAGACCGTCCGTTCCGGCCGGCGGCCTTCGCGGCTGGGCGCCTGTGATGTGATGAATCCACCCTCCTCTAGACGTTCGACCGTGTCGTAAATCGACCCGCCCTTCAGGCGGATGACCTGGTCGTGGCCGCGCTCCTTCATCTTCGACTTCATCTCGTAGGGATGCATCGGGCGCTCCATCAGCAGGGTCATCACGGCCAGCGCCAGCGGGGTCCGTGGTAGCTCTCGCTTAGTCTTCATCTTAGTCGGTATCGACTATACCATTCCGACTAGTCGGTGTCAACTAGACTCGGCTTACAGCATCCTTACAAAGAGCGAGCACGATATATGGTCGTGAGCGCGGGCGCCCGACGCATCCTGGTGGTCGACGACGACCCGATGGTCGCGACCACCGTCCAGCGCGTCCTCCGTCCGGAAGGCTACGAGGTCGATGTGGCTCTCGGCGGGGCGCAGGCGCTGGAACAGGCTCGCACGCACCGGCCCGACCTCGTCGTGCTCGACCTCATGATGCCGGGCATCGACGGCTTGGAGGTGTGCCGGCAGCTGCGGGCGAACGGAGCCTTGCCCATCCTGATGCTGACCGCCCGCAGCGGAACCGCCGACCGCGTCCGCGGGCTCGACACGGGCGCGGACGACTACCTGGTCAAGCCCTTCGCCTACGCGGAGCTGCTGGCCCGCGTCCGCGCGTTGCTGCGCCGCACGCCCCCGCCCGCCACCGTTCTCCAGTTCGCGGATCTGAGCCTTGAGATCGAGACCCGCGAGGTCCGCCGCGGCCCGCGGGTGATCCCGCTGACGGCCCGTGAGTTCGCGCTCCTCGAGCACTTCCTGCGGCACCCTCGCCAGGTGCTGACCCGCGATCAGCTACTGGGAGCCGTTTGGGCCGGCGAGGATACCGACGACAACGTCGTGGCGGTCTATGTCGGCTACCTGCGCGCCAAGTTGGACGGCGCGGGCGAGCCGCCCCTGATCCAGACGGTCCGAGGCTTCGGCTACAGCTTGCGCGAGGCCTGACGTGTCGTTCCGCCTGCGATTGACACTCTTCGGCGCGGCCCTGGTCGCGCTGACGCTCCTCGCCTTCGGCTGGCTCGTCTACGAGCTGGCCGCGAGCAGCCAGGCGACGACCCAGGACGACGCCCTCAAGCAACGCGCCGCCGATGCCGTGTCGTCGATCGGCACGGCCCCACCGGGAGAGCTCGAGCTCATC
>DATNNA010000094.1:0-4515 GCA_035602075.1 Binatus sp. (SeqCode)
GAGACGACGGAATCACCCGGACAGCGAGGCTACGACCCGGACGTTCGGTTAGGGGGTCAGCCGCTCGGCTAGGTACTTGATCGCGATCGGATAGCGGTATTCGATGGCATCGTGGGTGGCGTCGAAGAGCTCGAAGAAGACGTCCGTCACGCCGATCGCCTCCAGCGCCCGGCGGAACGCCTCCGCGCCCAGGTCGAGGAAATACTGGTCGCGTTTACCGGCATCGATATAGATCGCCCGCATCTTTCGCAGCGCGTCGGCATGGCGCGGCACCATCCGTACCGGATCCCAGCGCAGCCAACGCTCCCACACCTCCGGGATGAGCTGGCCGGTTGCGGTGTCGTAGGGCAAGTGGACGGTCCCGTCCTCGTCCGCGGAGTAGCAGGCCGCCATGCACCAGTCGTTGAGCAGCTCGCCGTCCCCCTCCTTGGTGAAAGCGGTGCGGCTGCGGAAGTCCTTCCAGAACTCGTCGAAGGAGCTGTGATAGTGGTCGCGCAGGGTTCGGACCGACTTGGGAAAGGCCTGCGCGTATGACATCTCGAAGAGGGCGTCACCGGCGTGGGTCGCCAGACCCCCGAACAGGTCGGGCCGCAGCATCGGCGTGATCATGGCGCCATATCCGCCACTCGACTTGCCGGTGATGCCACGGTGACGCGCTTGCGTCAGCGTTCGATAGCGGGCGTCGACCCAGGGAACGATTTCATCGCACAGATACGTGTGGTACTGGCCCGTACCGGGCGAGTCGACGTACTGGCTTCCGCCCAGCGAGGTCCAGCAGTCGACATAGACAAGGATGCAGGGCGGGGCGCCGCCGGCCGCGAACTGCGCGTCGGCCAGCTCCGGAAAGTTTCGCCGGAATGAAGGGCGGTTTCGCCACATGTCGATCTGGCCGGTCAGCCCCATGATCACGTAGATGCTGGGGTAGCGATGCTGCGGATCGGCGTCATACGCGGGCGGCAGGTATACCCAAAGAGGACGGCGATGCGGATCGCCGAGCGGATTGCCTTTGAGCACCTGGCTCTCGAAGAGATGCTCGTCGTAGCGTCCCTTCGGTTCGAAAAACCATGGCGGAAGATCCGGCACGAAATCGACTACAGATCCCTCCCCCGCTCGCCCGGGAGGGTAGGGTGTGGGCATGGCCATTCAGCGATGCAGCTGGGCGGAGGGCGACCCCTTGGTGCTCGAGTACCACGACCGCGAGTGGGGCGTCCCCGTTCACGATGACGGCCGGCTCTTCGAGTTCCTGGTGCTGGAGGGCGCCCAGGCCGGGTTGAGCTGGATGACCATCCTGCGCAAGCGGGATGCCTACCGGACTGCGTTCAAGGATTTCGACCCGGCCGCCGTCGCGCGCTTTCGGGCGGCGACCGTTGAACGCTTGCTCACTGTGACGGCGATCGTCCGAAACCGTCGCAAGATCGAAAGCGCCATCAGAAATGCCCGCGTGGTGCAGGCGATCGCCAAGGAGCAGGGCAGTTTCGATCGCTACGTCTGGTCTTTCGTTGGCGGCCGGCCGAAGCGCAATGCCTGGAAGACGATGGGCGACATTCCGGCGGAGACCACCGAGTCACGCGCCCTCAGCCAGGACCTGATCGCGCGCGGAGCGAACTTCGTGGGGCCGACCATCTGCTATGCGTTCATGCAGGGGACCGGACTGGTCAACGACCACGTGGTCAGCTGCTTCCGGTACCGACAGGTCTAGGACCAGGGAGTCACGGGTTTCGGTTGGAGTTCGCCGTCGACGTAGACGGCGTCGACCTTCTCGTCGTAAAAGCACAGGAGATTCTCGATCTTCGGGCACTCGGGGATCGGCGCCGGATAACCCCAAACGATGTCGGTAAATTCCTTGCCGGCGACATTGACCGACCAGTAGGAGGCCTTGCCCTTGTAGGGACAACGTGTCGACGTGTTCGTGGGCGTCAGCAGGTCCAGTCGCACGTCCAGCTTGGGAATGTAGTAGCGGGTCGGCAGGCCGGTCTCGAACAGGAGCCGCGGCCGGGTGCTCTCGGCGACGACCTCACCGCCCACGATGACCTTCACGTGCCGCGAGCTGTTCAGAACGTCAACGCGGTGATACGGATCGCGCGGGTGGACGAAGACCTCATCGTCCTCCTCGAACCAGGCATCCATCTTGTCCCAGTAGAACGCGACGTAATCCTTCAAGTCGGGCCGCTCCGGATCCATGTAACGCCAGGCCGCTTTTTCCGCGATGCGGTCCCCGACCTTGACGGAGTAGAAGCTCGCCAGGCCCTTGCCCGCGTGCGGGCTGGTGTAGCTCGTGGGTACGAGCAGATCGACGTGAACGTCCTTGACCGGGAAGTAATAGACAGCCAGCCGCTTTTTCTCGAGCATCAACATCACGGCGCGGCTGTCGGCGATCGTTGTGCCAGCGACCATCACCCGCACGCGCCGGCCGGTCGGCACGAAGACGATGTCATCGCCCGCGAGGGGCCGCTCCCCTGCGTTTTCGATGACCCGGTCTTCCAGAGCTCTTGCCATGGTGAGGTTCCTCCCTGATTTCGGTTCGCTACCAAGAACCTATCGCAGCGGCGCTATCTTCCATTCAATCGAAAGCCACCACGAGCAGGCCGCCGAGGATGCCGAGGTTCTTGAGAAATTGCGTGCGCTGCTGCACCCGCTTCACCGGGTCGTCGATCTCCCAGAAGGGGTGACCAGCGACCGTGGTTGGCACCATTGACACCGCCAGCGCCGTCGCCGCAAGCCGCGACATCACGCCGGCGGCGAGGAGGACCCCGGCGCCCAGGTGGACCGCCGCGTTCAGCCGGACCGCGTCAACGGGATCCGCCGGCGCGAACGGCACGACGGAGGCGACCAGATCGACCACGCGCTTTGCCGCCTTCGCCCGCGGCTGCGGATTGGCCAGCACATCGAGCCCCGACGCGATGAAGACGCCGGCCAGCATCGGCCGCGCAATTTCGCGAACGACCTTCACACCCCAACTGTAGGGAGAAGGCGCCTGGAGGCGCCACCTGCCGCTCACGGTGAGGCTACAGGGGCTTGCCCGGTATTCAGACTTGATCTCAGGACTACACTACTTCCTACATCTACGCTATCATCTTTAGTGATGTCGCTATCAGTATCGTCCCCCGACGGCGTCTGATGCCCCGGCGCCGCCTCTCCCGCTATGCGTTCCACCGCCGCCTACGGTTACTCCGGCGGAGCCAGCGCCGCCACAAGAGCCGGCGAGTCTTCATCCTGGTGGCGGTCCTGATCCTCGCCCTTCCCCTGATGGTGATCCCGGCATTCGCCGCCGAGTCCGTCGGCAACCTGCCGGCGGTCGACGGCCTCTCCGCCAGCGGCCTCCACCAGGACATGCTCATCTTCGATCGCAACGGCACCCTGATCGACGACATCGGCGACCACGGCGACCACCGGATCGTGGTGCCCTTGAAGTCCATGTCACCGTTTATCAGGCAAGCGACGATCGCGATCGAGGACAGGACCTTCTACGAGAACCACGGAGTCGACTTCGGCGGCATCGCGCGCGCGGCGCTTGCCGACTACTCGCATCACCACATCGCCCAGGGCGGGAGCACGATCAGCCAGCAGCTGGTCAAGCAGGTGTTCATCGGTCCGAACCCCCCGCCCACCATCCAGCGAAAGATCCGCGAGGCGGTGCTCGCCGTCGACCTCAACAGCCGCTATTCGAAGGACGAGATCCTCGAGCTGTATCTAAACACCATTTATTACGGCGCGCAGAGCTACGGTGCCGAGGCGGCGGCCCGCGGCTTCTTCCACGCGACGTCGCACGACCTGACGCTGGGCCAGGCCGCCATGCTCGCCGGCTTGCCCCAGGCACCGACGCAGAACAGCCCGCTGATCAATCCCACCCGCGCCAAAGTGCGGCAGGCGGAAGTGCTCGACGCGATGGTCTCGCAGAAGATGATCACGCCCGCCCAGGCGGTGGCGGCCGAAAACGAACAACTGCAGTTCTTCTATCCGACCAACCAGCTGCAGGCGCCGCACTTCGTCGACTACGTGCTGCAGGTGCTGGACAAGCAGTTCCACGTGCGCCCTTCCGATCGGAAGGGCTACCGAATCTACACCAGCCTGGACCTAAACCTCCAGCACGCGGCGGAGTCCGTGGTGCGCAACCAGATCAACCGATTCGGCAACTATTACGACTTCCACGACGCCGCGCTGGTGGCGATGGATCCAAAGACCGGCGAGGTGCTGGCGATGGTGGGTGGTGACGACTACTACCGCCCGGGCGGCCAGATCAACATGGCGACCACGAACACCCGCCAGCCTGGATCCTCATTCAAGATGTTCACCTACACCTCGGCAATCGAGAGCGGCCGCTTGAGCATGACCAGCCCGATCCTCGACCAACCGATGGTGTTCCCGCTCGGCGGCGGCAAAGATGGCCTCAAGCCCTATGCCCCGCTCAACTATGACCAGCGATTCCACGGCACCGTGCCCCTGAAGATGGCGATGGGCAACTCGCTCAACATCCCGGCGATCAAGGTCGAGCTCACCACCGGAATCCCGGCCGTG
>DATNNA010000095.1:0-9082 GCA_035602075.1 Binatus sp. (SeqCode)
CATCCTGGCAGGCCTGGCGCCCCTGTTGATCATTGCCGGCGTCATCGAAGGCAACCTCAGCCCGTCGGACGCGCCCACCGCGGTCAAGGTCGCCGTCGGTGTGACGACGGGCCTACTCCTGTATGGCTACCTGATCTTGACGGGCCGGCGGGCTCAGAAGCCGCTAATGAACGGCGAGTAGAACTCGGTGGCGGCGACCTGGATCGCCTGTCCATCGGCAGCCACGATCCAGAGCTGATCGGCTAAACCGCCTCGATCCAGACTACCGAGCGCGATCGCCATGGCCGTCCCGTTCGGCTGGGCCAACGCAAAGGCCGGACCACGGGCGCTGGCCGATGCTCCCGGGTCCGGCCCCGGCGACCGCCAGACGACGTTCCCCGTCTGCCAATCGACGAGCCTTACGTCGTCCAGAGCGAAAGCACCGACCGTCACCACTCGCGTGCCGTCCCACGAAAATCGCAGCACCCGCCGGTTATCGAGTCGCGCTACGATTCGCCCATCCAGGGTCCGCCGAATAATCGTGAAGGACGCGGAAAACCGGCCCTGAGCGTCAACCGTTGAGTTCTGTTCCGCCAGGTATCGTCCGTCGCGCGAGCTGATGACGCCGACGCTTTGCCCGGCATACGACCGCTGATACAAGAGGCGTCCGGTTGAGAGGGCGATCACTCGGATCGACGTAGTGCCCGTCATCCCGTTCTCCAGGATCACCGCCCGGTCGTTGGTCACGCTGCACGCAATGATGTCGAGGCCGGCCCGTGGTCCTGTCGGTCCCACCGGAGCCACCCGGCGCATCGGCCCGCGCAGAGGACCGCTCATGAGCCAGCTCTGGCCGCTATCGAGTTTGCAAATGCTCCGGCTGTCATCGGCGATGAGTGAGATCGACGGGCCGTCCCCGGCGGCGACGCCATGGCTATCGACGTAGCCGCCATCCTTGGTCAATAGCGCCGAACCGTCCGGCCCTTGCTGCAGCAGCACGATCGATGTCGGGTACAGACTGCCGGCCATCCTCCCCTGCCAATCGACGGCGACCAGGCGTTGGTCGGACGCCGTCCAGGGGGGCTGCGACCCGTACCAGATGACAGCCACGCCGGGCGCCGGCCAGGCCGGCTCTGTGGTGAAGGCCCACTGCCGCCGAGTACTGGCCGCGGCAGCACCGTAATCGACGGTCAGGGTGACCTCGTACCGCGTCAGCGGCTTGAGCCCGTTGTAGCCGGCGTTCCAGGTCACGCCGTACCACCCGCCGGGCAACAACGTCCCATCGGCGGGCATGATGGTGAGGCGCGGTTCGACCGGCGGCCGATAGCTGAAGTCGACGGAGAGCTTTCCAACCCGCGCCGCCTGCGGTTGATCCGGCGCCGGAGTGAGAGCGGACAGAACGGGATAGCCTTGGGTCGTGAGCGTCCAGCGCTTGTTGAGGTGACCGACGTCGTTGAGACGGCTGCGGTAGTCCGCCTGAAGAACGAGCTGGTAGCGGGTCGAAAGGTGCAGCCCCGAGTAGACCGCCACGAGCGTGTTTCCGTCCCAGTGCACTGACTCGAGCACCGCATGGGCCGGCTCCAGTCGGAGCGTCGGGGTGCCCGCTGGCCGGCGGCCGAACTTGACCCTGACGTCTCCGCTGACCGACACATCTGTCGCCGCGGCGAGCGGACTCAGCTCTGTGATGCTCGGCTGCGCCTCGGCCAGGGCATCGGCATGAATCTTGACGAAGGCGATGAGCGCCCCCGCAAGCGCGACTCCGATCAATCCGACGAGCATCGCCCGGCGCCTTCCGACCGGCTCGTCCCCCTGGTGCTCCTCGAGGAGGTCGACGATTCGAGTGTGGAGGCTCTCGCTGACGGCCGCTGTCGGGTCCGACGGTGCATCGGCCGTCACAGGACCCCGGCGCTGAGCCGCTCGGTGGCGGATCCGCGCGTACAGCTTCTCTTTCAACTCGATAGGGTTGCCCAGCCGGGCGAGCGATGGCGCCAGACTCGCGAACGCCTCCAGAACGACCCGCTCGGCCGAAGCCGGCTCGAAGCCAAGGACGAGAGCCAGGCGGTAAGCCCCGGATTCAACGTCCCGGACCATGTCTTCAATTCGATTCCGTTCGAGGGTTTTCATATCGACCTGCGGTTAACGCAACGCCCGGGGTCTTGGGGAGGTTACTGGAATCGAACTAGAAGCCAGTCCAAAGCGGGCCCTTCGCAATTGGTCTCGCCGTGCCAGTCGCGGTGACGAGCCAGAGCTGATCGATGCCGTCGGCGCTCTGGGGACCGACGCCGACGACCAGGTCGGTCCCGTTCGGGCGCGCAAGAGCGTAAACGGCTTCGCCGCCATTAGTACCTGGCGGCCCTGGAAGTCGCCACAAGATCGTCCCGCTCTTCCAATCGATGAGTCGCGCCTCGTTGGTACCAAAGCTCCCGGACGCGGGCATCGTGACCACCAGCGAGCCATCCCATGAGAAGGTGACAACCGTCTGCTTGTCGAGCCGGGCGACCTCCTTGCCGTCGGAGATCCGGCGGATCACGGTGGCACCATGGCGCAAGGCGCCCTGGGCATCGACCGCCGCGGTTTGCTCCGCGAGGTACTGACCGTCGTGCGACGCGCGGATGAATGGTGTCTGTTCGCTCGAGTACTGATGATGGTAGATCGGCGCTCCCGTCGAAAGTTTGATGACCCACACGTCCGAGGCTCCCATGATCACGGTCTCGACGACGACCGCGCGGTCGCTCAGAAAGCTGCAGGCGACGGCCCCTGGCCCCGACTGACCGCCGAACTGGCCGGCCTGCGCGACTCGACGCAACGGACCCTCGATGGGCCCCGCAAACAGCCATGCCGGTTCGCCATTGCCGGTCGGTGCCCGGCCATTGCCGGTCGGTGCCCCACCACTCGCGGTGCGCATCACGCAGAAGTGTCGGCTGTCATCCGACCACGATGGACCACCCTTGTCCACCTGGACCGCCGCGATGGTCTGACCGGCCTGGTCGACGTAGCCGACGCCTGGCATACCCAGACGCGTGCCATCCGGCGACTGATTGACACCGCCGCTCGCCTTGAGTTTCCCGACGACGGTGCCGTTCCAATCCACGGCAACCCACGGACCAACCTGCGGAGCGGCCCCGTATGGCGACGCCGTCGAGTACCAGATCAGTGGACCCACGTTCGCAGCCGGTGGGCCGAGTTCGGTGGTAAACGTCCAGCGTTTCTCGAAGTGTCCCTTGCCGCCGAATGCGCTCGTGTAGTCCGATTGCAGCATGACCTCATATCGCTGCCCGGTGCGGAGGCCGCTGTAGCCCACCACCAGCGTCGACCCGTCCCATCGTGGCGCCGCCTGGCTGCCATCGGCAGGCACATGGGTCAGCTGCGGCGATGTCGCCGGCCGCGTCGCAAAGGCGACACGGAACTCACCAAGGACCTGCACGTCGGTAGCTCCGTCGGGCGGGCTGATCGACGACAGGCGCGGCTCGGCCTTCGCGAGCTCATTGGCGCGCGCGCGTTGCACCAGCACTACTCCGCCAACGGCCACCAGGAGCATCGCCGCAGTGACGGCCAGCTGCATGACGAGCCGACGCGGGCGAGCCGGCTGGCGACGGTCGAGCCCCTGGACGATCTGCGTATGCAGCGCGGGGCTCACCTGGATGTCATTTCGAAGGATCGATCCGTAATGACGGAGGCGCGTCTCCAGCTGCGGGTCTTCGGTGATCATGCCTCGACTCCTCGCGCCGTCACGCCTGCCGCCATGGTGCGGCGCAGCTTGGCCAGCGCTCGATGGACGATGACCCGGGCGGTGTTCTCGCGCACGCCCAGGGTGGCGGCGGTTTCGGCGAATGAACGGTCTTCGAAGTACCTGAGGTGGACCGCCGCTCGCTCCCGCGGGTCGAGGCGTCGCAGGGCGTCGACGAGGGCCGCGTCATCGGCTCGACGCTCGACCTCGTCGAACGGGTTGGGCGGCGGCGGCGCCCAGAAGCGAAGCAGTGACCAGCGGGTGCGATGCCGGGCATGGTCGCGGGCGAGGTTCAAAATGGCCTTGTAGAGCCAGCGCTTGAACTGCACCCTTTCCTGTGGCGTGTTCCTGGCTGCCCAGACGTTGGCGAATGCTTCCTGCACGATCTCCTCCGCTTGCGTCCGGTCATGCACGAGCGTCATGGCGAAACCGAGGGCGTTGTTCTCCAGCTCCACTACCAGGGGTTCGAACCATGGCCGATCGTGCGATTTCAGAGCGTCCTCCCTTTTGGGAATACTCGGGCACAACGCCCGAGGGGTCTGGACGTTACAAGCAACCTAGAGGAGCGCACGCTCCTTCAGTTCCAGGTAGCGTTCGACCAGCGAGGGGCTGAGCCGACCGGCTTCCACATCGAGCCCGAGGACGCCGCCTTGCCGCAGCTGCTCGAAACTCGCCCGGCGGGCGGCGAGCAACTCTTCGGCCGCCGCCCACTCATACGCCCGCGAGACCCGCGCGATGGGCGCGTCGCGGGCCGCCAGCACCTCCGGGTCAGACATCGCGACTACCATCACCAGGTGGCGCCGGCTCAAGCGGATCGCGTGGGCCACCAGGTCACGCGAGGCCTCCGGGTCGAGCACGTCGGTGAGCACCACCACCAATGAGCGGCGGCTGACCCGTAGCGCCAGCTGCGCGAAGGCTTCAGAAAAATCCGGTTCGGTGTACTCGGCCTTCACGTCATAGAGCACTTTGTTCAGCTGAGTCACCTGGGCGGGCCCGCGCTGCGGCGCCACGAAACGGCGCACCCCGTCGCTGAAGGTGAGCATGCCGACCTTGTCGCCCTGGCTCTGGGCCACCCAGGCGAGCAGTAAGGCGGCGTTGACGGCGTGATCCAGCTTGGTCAGATATCCGGCGGGGGCGGTCATCAATCGTCCGCAATCGAGCGCGATGATCGCCTGCTGGCCGCGCTCGGCTTCGACTTCCATCACCACCGGGCTGTCGCGCCGTGCCGTCGCTTTCCAGTTGATGCGACGGACGTCGTCCCCAGGAAGGTAGTCGCGCAAGCCCGCGAACGCCGTGGTGGCTCCCGGAGGGCGCGCCCGCCGGAGTCCCATCATGATCCGCATGCCGCGGCGCAGCATCAGCTCGTAGCGTTTGATGGCGAGCACGTCGGGATAGACCGCGGCCGGCTCGTCGGCCTTGACTCGCACCTGCCGGATGAGCCAGCCACCCCGTCGCCAGCAGCGGAGATCAACCGGCCCGAACGCGTAGCGGCCGCGATGGGGCGGCTGCACCGTGTACTCGACCCCCAACAAACCTTCCTTATCGAAGCTGCCGGTCAGGACCCGGTGATCGGGCTGCAGGTCGGCGGGCACGTGGTCGGCGACCTGCGCCGGCAGACCGGCCGCCTCGGCATGGGCAACCAGCACCTGGACCGACTGGACTTCGCCGAGCGAAAACGGCTGCGGTAGGACGCGGCTCGCCATAAAGCCGGACTTTTTCGGCAGCCGCGCCGCGTCGGCGAGGGCGAAGCCCAGCAGCGCCGCGTAATAGCCAAGGAACGCAATGAGGAAGACCGGATGCACCAGGACGAGCACGATCAGGACCGCCCCGAGCAGCAGGGCGATCAGCAGGCGCGGCTGCGGGACGAGCGTCACCGGCGCACCTTAGCGCGGCGGCGTGACGCGGGCGATGACAGAGTCGAGCAGGCTGTCGGCGGTCTGCCCGCCAACCTCGGCCTCGGGTCGAAGCAGCAGCCGATGCCGGAAGGTAGGACGCAGTAGCCCTTTCACATCGTCGGGGGTCACGTAGTCACGTCCGTCGAACGCCGCGGCGGCCTTGGCAGCGAGCATCAGGAGCACCTCCGCCCGCGGACTCGCGCCTAACACCAGCTCGGCGGCTTGCCGGGTCGAGACGGCCAGCTCGATGATGTAGCGTCGCACCTTCTCCTCGACGGTGACTTTCCTCGCTTCCTCGCGGCATTCGATGACAGCCGCGGCATCGAGCACCGGCTCGACACCGGCCCGCGCCGGATCCCGCAGCTCGATGCCCGCATCCCACCGTCGCAGCATCTCGAGCTCCTCGGTCGGACTGGGGTAGGGCATCACCGCCTTGAAGAGGAAACGATCCTGTTGCGCTTCGGGCAGCGGGTAGGTGCCCTCGTACTCGATCGGGTTCTGGGTGGCCAGCACCATGAAGGGGTCGGGCAACGGCTGTTGCTGGCCTTCGAGGCTGACCCCGCGCTCCTCCATCGCTTCGAGCAAGGCTGCCTGGACCTTGGCCGGGGCGCGATTGATTTCGTCGGCCAGCAGGATGTTGGTGAACACCGGTCCCTGGCGAACCCGGAAGGACCTCGACTGCAGGTCGTAGACCGAGGTGCCGACGATGTCGGCCGGCATGAGGTCGGGCGTGAACTGCACCCGGCCGTACTGCAGCGAAAGGAGACGGGCAATGGTTTTGGCGAGCAAGGTTTTGCCCACTCCCGGCACTCCTTCGAGGAGGACGTGGCTTTGCGCGATTAGGGCCAGGGCGCAGAGGCGAACCGCCTCGTCCTGACCGACGATCGCCTTCGACGCCTCGGAACGAAAACGCGCGTAAAAGTCGGCAGCCTTCATGCGGACTCCTTCTGGTTCTCGACGATCGACAATGGATAGGCGAGGTCGTGCAGCCGCCGGGCCATGTCCAGCACCGCGGCCTCTGAGGTCACGGCCGAGGGAAGCTCGGCCTCGGCGCGGGATAATTCGGCGGCGGCAGCGGGTGAGCGCTGGGCGATCGTTTCCAGCAACTGCGCCGACGGCGTGTCGCTGCCAAGTCCGACGCGTTCAGCCACCGTGCGGCGTGTCGCCGACAGCAAGGTCTCCAGCGTGACCCGACGAGCCCCAGTTCGATGCAGCAAGCTGCCCACCGCGGCCGCGTACTCGGCGCTGGAACGATCCGCGGATGCACGCAGGGGGATCGGCGGACCGAAGGCGCGGCCGCGCAGCGCGAGGCCCGCGACGATGACGATCACCGCCAGCGCGAGCGCGGCGCCCCAGGGGGTCAGCACCCAGGCGGTAGCCGTTGGAGCGTTGCCGGCGATCTGCCCGTGGTGAAACTCGTCGAAGAGCACGCGCCCGCCGTTGGGCGTGAGCGCAATGAGGTCGGCCGCGAAACGGCCGTTGTCGGCCAATCGAAGATAGCCGTTGCAAAGCACCAGCGGGTCTGTCATCGCAATCAGCTGCCCGGAACCGACGGCGGTACGCAGTGCCAGCACGTCGCCGTGCGCGTTGCGAAGCAACGGCACATGCGTCGCCGACGGCTTGAAGGCGAGTGCCGACGACGCGCCTGAGAGGGAAGCGACCCCGCCGAAGATGGGCGCCGCGGCGTGAGCCGGGGCGTCGACGGTACCGGTCGACAAATGCAGACCGAATTGGCTGTCGAGTTGCGGATCGCGTTCCTCGGTCGCGTAGACCGCCACGTTGCCGGCTCTCAGCCAGGAGTCGAGCTGTTGGCTCTCGGCGTTGCTGAAGCCGGTGGACGGCTTGAAGATGAACATCAGCGCGGGCGATGAGGGAAGGCTGTAATCGCCTTCGACGGACCCCGTGGCATGGCCGAGAGACTCGGCAAAGAGGCGCAGCGCCGAAGTGCCGTTGCCGGCATCGCTAGCCGAGCTGTGGTCCGGTGAATCGCTGCCGGCGGTGCCGCGAAGCACGACGACGATCGCGATCAGGACGCCCACCGCGCCGAGCAGCATCCAGCGGCGACGGCTCACGCGGCCGTCCTTCGGTAGCGTTGGGCGGCCTCCACAGCCTGCGCGTACATCGGCTGATCGGGTGCGCGATGGCCGTAGCTCGCCTCCTCGAATGATCGGAGGAGCGGTCGGAGCACCTCTGGATCCTTGGTCCGCGCAAACAGCTCGCGCACGGTGAAGGGGCTCCGGTCCCAGGCGCGTTCGCCGCTGCTGCTGACCGTCACCCCACCGGCCAACGCTTGAATCGCGCCAAGGAAGTCGCCGGCCGCGGCCAGCCGGTCGGCCTCGGCGAAGAAATCGAAGGATGGGCGAACCGCCATCGGCCTCGCCCGAGGGACGGCGTCGCGCCCACCACGGCTCAACGTGCCACGAATCGGCCAGACGATGATGCCGAGGATGATCAGGGTGGCGAGTCCCAGCCAGATCCAGAGCGGGACGTTGGGATGGAAGTTGCCAAGGCCGAGCCAGCGGAAGAAGCGGCCGAGGGTATCGACGGCGGCGGTCACGATCCGGTCGAGTAACGATGGACCGGATGCCAGCCCGACGTAGCGCGGCATCGACAGGACGCTGTTCAGCTGTTGCTGGGCGCGGCCCGGGTCCGGAGTATCGACGCGTGCCTGGAGCGCCGTGTACAAGGCCTGCAGGCGCTGCTCGGCGTCGGTGAGATTGGGCGGATCGGTGCCCAGGTCATGGAGAATTTCCGGCTGGTCGGGTCCCGGCGCAGTGGCGAGCGCCTGGAGCGCCTGCCCGATCGAGGGCGTGTCACCGCGCTCGGCGAATTGCACGAGGGTCAGCGCCCGGTGGATGGCGTTCGTGTAATCGTCGACCTGGCTCGCCGACGCGGGCATGGCGGTTGCCATCGTGAGGACGAGCACCGCCAGCAGCGGCCCCCCGCGCAAGAGCGAAGAGCTTCTACGCCGGAGCAGGGCCCGGGGAGGTCTGCTGGGCGAGTTGGTCCAGATCGAGCCCTTCTTTGCGAACCCTCAGGTCGAAGTAGAGCAGGACGACGGCGATGGTCGTGATCGGAGAGACCAGCGCGCCGAGCAGCGTCCCGCCGACCTGAACGAGCGCCGCCTGAAAGTCGCCGGTGCTGAAGACGGACGCGATCACGCCGAGAAGGATGCCGAGCCCCCAGGTGATGATGGTTTGCAAGATCGTGACAATCAACAGGATGCCGAACGTCCGCCACCATTGGCCGCTGACGAGGTTCCAGCTGCGTCCCAGGCCGCGGATCGGACCAATGTCCTCGGCCATCATCGCCGCTACCGTAAGCGACCAGCGCACCAAAAAGTACACTGCGGCGCAAAACACGGCGAGCCCGGGAAGGATGAGCAGCACGAATCCGATGAGCTCGGCAACGGCCCAAACCACGCCGAAGGCAAGGAAGAGCCCGATGAGACCGAGCAGCGGCCAGTAACGGGCCAGGGTCTCCC
>DATNNA010000096.1:0-22153 GCA_035602075.1 Binatus sp. (SeqCode)
CACAAGTCAATACCTGAGCGGCCGCATGGTGGAACCCCTCCCTCCTGGGCATCTACTAGTATTGCGGCCCCGCCGGCCCGATCCGACCCCTCCGGCGCGCGCGTTCCCCCCTTCGCGCGCGCGCCGGAGTCGCGGCCGGCCTTCCATCTCGCCCCTCGTGGGCGCGGTGTCATTGATCGCGGCCGCCCTGCTGCTGGTGGCCCAATCGGCCGCCGCCACCCAGGCGAGCTACCAAATCGCGACCCTGAAGCAGGAACAGGCACGCCTCAACGGCGAGCACGACCAGCTCCTGGCCCAGCTCGCCGGCGACCGCGCCGCCAACCGCGTCGCCACCGCGGCGCAGCAACTCGGGCTTTCCCATCCCAGCCGGTGGCAGTACGTCCACGCGACTGGCTCGCCGATCGCCCTCGGCCCCCGTCCCGCCAACGCGGGCCGCGCCGGCGTGTGGGATGGCGTGCTGGCGGTGTTGGGCGCGGTGACCGGCCGCCCACTGAATTCCGAACCAGCGCACTAACCGGACCGCGACCGTGAGGGGGACCCAGGAACTCGAGCCGCGGAGCCGCATCCTTACATTGATGGCGCTGGTACTCGGCGCCTACCTGATCCTGCTCGGCCGGCTGGCCTACTGGCAGGTCTGGCGCCACGCCGATATGGCTCGGCTGGCGGCCGCCTACCACGACGACACCATCACCCTGCCCGCCGTGCGCGGCAACATCCTCGACCGCAACGGTGCCCTGCTGGTGACCAACACGCCCGTCTTTTCGATCTTCGCGTCGCCAGACCAGATTTCCGCCGCCGAGCGGAAAGACATCGCCGCCAGGCTGGCGCCGGTGCTCCAGCTCAGCGCCGCCGACATCCAGGTCAAGCTCGCCACGGCGCGGCAGTTCGTCTACCTTGCGCGCCGCGTTCCGGCGTCGGTGGCCCACCAGCTGGACGCGCTGCGCCTGCCGGGAATCGGGAAGGTCGCCGAGACGCAGCGGTCTTATGTCGATGGCGGCGTCGCCGGGACCAGTCTCGCCGCCAACCTCCTGGGCTTCGCGAACGACGAGGGGAACGGCAACTACGGCATCGAGGGCTATTACGACAAGACCCTCGCCGGCCAGGCGGGCTTCGAGGCGACGGTGCGCGACCTGGCGAACCGGCCGATCGTGCTCAGCGATCGGCAGCGCCGCGAGCCGGTGAACGGCATGACGTTACAGCTGTCGCTCGACAGCACCATCCAGGTGGTCGCCGAGCGGGCGCTGGCCGACGGCGTGCAGAAATACCAGGCGGAAAGCGGGTCGCTGATCATCATGGAACCGGCCACCGGTCGCATTGTCGCCTGGGCCGACGTGCCCAGCTACAACGCGAACCAGTTTGCGACGACGCCAACCGCGCAGTTCATCGACCCGATCGTCTCCAATCTCTACGAGCCGGGGTCGGTGATGAAGGTCGTGACACTGTCCGGCGCGCTCGATGACCACGCCATCACGCCGGACACGCGGTTCAACGAGACCGGCGTCGCGGTGGTGGGCGGGGTCGCGATCCACAACTGGGACAACCGGGCGCACGGCAACGTGACCATGACCCAGGTCCTGCAGAACTCGCTCAACGTCGGCGCGATCAAGGCGCAACAGATGGAGGGGGCCGGCCCCTTCTACCAGTACTTGCAAAAGTTCGGCATTGGCGCCACGACCGGCGTCGACGTCGCGGCGGAGACCGCCGAGCCGCTCCGTGATCTCGCCAAGTGGAAACCGGTCGAGCTGGCGACGGCCTCTTTCGGCCAGGGGGTCGACACCACCGCGATCGAGATGCTGGCCGCCGTGAACGTCGTCGCGACCGGCGGCAACCTGGTCTGGCCGCACGTCGTCGACCAGGTGATTGATGGGAACGGGACCCGTCACCCGGTTCAACCGCGCGTCATCCGGCAGGTCGTCAGCGCCAAAACCGCGCAGCAAATGCAGCAGATGATGGTCGGGGTCGTCGAGCACGGCTCCGGTTTTGCGGCACGCATCGACGGCTTCAAGAACCGGATCGCCGGCAAGACCGGGACCGCGAGCATCCCCGAAAACGGGAAGTATCTGGCAGATGCCACCATCGGCTCCTTCGTCGGCTTCGTGCCCGTCGATCATCCGCAGTTCATCATGATGGTGATCACGCGCAAGCCGAAGGTCCTCTTCGAGGGTGCCTATGTCGCCGCCCCAATCTGGAAAACCGTCGCCAGCGCGCTGATCACCCAGTGGCAAATCGCACCGTGACAGCGAGAATAGTGGTGCTGTGGGCATGTCTGTGAAGGACGTGGTGGATGCGACACGCGGCCGGCTGCTGAGCGGCCCGCACGATGTCACCTTCACCCAGCTCTTTGTCGACTCGAGGGAGGTGAAACCGGGCGGCCTGTTCGTCGCCTTGCGCGGCGAGCAGCACGATGGGCACGTCTTCATCCCGCAAGCGATCGAGCGCGGTGCCGCCGGCATCCTCTGTGAGCGGCCACCACAAGGTATCGAAGGCGCGGCCGTGATCCAGGTCGAGGACACCCGCCAGGCGCTCTTCGACATCACGGCCGACCGGCTCGCTCGCGAGCCGCATCCCATCGTCGCCATCACCGGCAGCGCCGGGAAGACGACCACCAAGGACCTGATCGCGCATCTGCTCGGGCGCCGGCTCCGCGTGCACAAGAGCGAAGGCAACCTCAATACCTACACCGGCATCCCCATGACGATCTTCCAGATGGATCCCCGTGACCGCGCGCTGGTCGTCGAGTATGCGATGTCGCGGGCGGGCGAGATCCGCGAGCTGACCCGGGTGGCCCCGCCGACCATCGGCGTCGTCCTCAACGTCGGCCTGGCGCATGTCGGCTTCCTGGGCTCGATCGACGGGGTAGCCGCCGCCAAGCGGGAACTGGTCGAAGGACTCGCCCCCGGCGGGCTGGCGGTCCTCAACGCCGACGACCCGCGGGTGCGCGCCATGTCGGGGGTGGCACGCCGCTTCACGCTGTTCGGCATGTCGAACGACGCCACCGTCCGCGCTGAGCGGATCAAGCTCCACGGGCTGGAGGGAAGCACCTTCATGCTGCTCACACCGCGGGGGAAAGCCGAGGTCTATCTCCGCCTCCCCGGCCACCACAGCATCTCGAATGCGCTGGCCGCCGCCGCCGTCGCGCTCGAGTTCGATTTCGACGCCCCGGCGATCGCCTCGGCGCTGCACGGCTTCTCGCCGCCGGCGAGACGGATGAACATCCTCGCCGGGCGCAATGGCGCCACCGTGATCGACGACTCCTACAATGCCAGTCCCGGATCGATGCTCGCGGCGCTCGAGGTGCTGAGCCTCGCTCCCAGGGGATCGCTCAAAGTTGCGGTGCTCGGCGACATGCTGGAGCTGGGTGACCACGCGGAGCGGTCGCACGACGAACTCGGTTCGCTGGCCGGCAAGACAGCCGACGTCGTGATCGCGGTCGGCGAATACGCCCCGCGGGTGGTGCAGGCGGCGCGCCGAGCGGGTCTGGCGAGCGATCGCGCCCACGTCGTGGAGAGCGCCGAGCAGGCGGTCGCGACCTTGATCCCGCTGCTCAATGCCCAAACACAGGTGCTGGTCAAGGGTTCCCGTGGCATGCGACTCGAGCGTGTCGTGGAGCAAATTCGTGAGGCGCCATGAGACCGCTCATCGTCTTTGCCTCGGCCCTCGTTATCACCGCCCTGGTTTTCCCGGCAGCGATCGGCCAGCTGGCCCGGGCGCGAATGGGTCAGCAGATCCGCGAAGAGGGCCCGGCCGCCCACCACGGCAAGGCCGGCACCCCGACGGCGGGCGGCGTGGTCTTCGTCCTGGTGGCGCTCGTCCTCTACCTTGCCGCCGACCGTTCGGTGGCGGGTGGCTTCGTCCTGATCGCGCTGAACCTGGGCGCGGCCCTCGGCTTCATCGATGATTTCTCCGCGATCCGGGGCGGGCGCAACCTCGGGTTGAAGGCCCGGCAGAAGATCGTGATCCAGCTTGCCACCGGCGCGCTGCTCGGTTATCTCGCGCTGCGCTGGGGCCTGACCAGCCAGCTCGTCCCCTTCGATGGCCGCCACCCGATCGGCGCCTGGATCATCATCGCGATCAGCGCGCTGGCAGTGGCCGCCGGTTCTAACGCCTTCAACCTGACCGACGGCAGCGATGGCCTTGCCGCGGGCGCCGGTGCCATCACCTTCGGCGCGCTCGCGGTCGTCGCCCTGCTGCAGCACCACCCGAGCGCCGGCCTGATGCCGGCCATCCTGGCGGGCGTCCTTGTCGGTTTCCTCTTCTACAACCTCTTTCCGGCGCGCGTCTTCATGGGTGACACGGGGAGCCTCGCGCTGGGGACAGCGATGGTCGCCGCCGCGATCGCCACGGGCTTCCTCTGGTATCTGCCGCTGCTCGCGCTGGTCTTCGTCGTCGAGACCCTATCCGTGATCGCACAGGTCGCGAGTTTCAAGATGACCGGCAAGCGGATCATCAAGATGTCGCCGCTGCACAACCACTTCATCGTCTCGGGATGGCGCGAGACGCCGATCGCGCTCTGGTTCTGGACCGGCTCGCTCGTCGCCGCGGTGCTGGTGCTGGCGCTGGCGCTGGCGCGGCCGGGGGCGGCGACGTGATGAACGGCCGGCACGCGCTCGTCCTCGGTTATGGCCGGAGCGGGCGGGCGGCCGCATCCTTCATCGCCGGTCGCGGTGGATCGGTCCGTGTCGTCGATCGTGCCGATACCGCGGAGCTGCGCGCGGAGCTGGAGGCGGCCGGGATTCCGGCGCGTCTGGGCGGCTACGGCTCGGAGGACCTCAACGGCACCGACCTCCTGGTGGTGAGTCCCGGCGTCGCCTGGGACGAACCCCTCGTCGAGACCGCGCGCCGGCGGGGCATCGAAGTGACCAGCGAGATCGACCTCTTCTTCCGCTCCTGTCCCTCGCACATCGCCGGGATCACCGGCACCAACGGCAAGACGACGACCACGGCCCTCACCACCGAGGTGCTCCGTGCTGGTGGCCTGCACGTGATGCGGGGCGGCAACATCGGCGAGCCCGTGCTCGACCGCATCGACCAGCTCCGTCCGGACGACTGGGTGGTGCTGGAGTTGAGCAGTTTTCAGCTGGAGTCGATCACGACACCGCGCTTGCACATCGGCGTCGTGCTCAACGTGACGCCGGACCACCTGGATCGGCATAAGTCGTTCGCGCACTATGTCGAGATCAAGGCACGCGCTATTGCCTTCATGAAGCCGGAGGACCACGCGGTGCTCAATATCGATGACCCGGCCTGTGCCGCGATGCGGATACAGACGGTGGGGCAGGTTCTCGCCTTGAGTCTGCAGCAACCGATCGACCGGGGAGTGACCCTCGCCGATGGCTGGATCACGATCGCGCACTCGGCGGTGAAGCGCCGGGTCCTGCCGGCGGCCGATGTCCCGCTCCCCGGCGAGCACAACCTGAGCAACGTGATGGCCGCCGTGGGCGCCGGCGATGCCGCCGGCGTCGAGCCCGAGCGGATTGCGAGTGCGGTGCGGCAGTTCAAAGCCGTCGAGCACCGGCTGGAACCGATCGCGACGTTCAACGGCGTTCGCTGGTACAACGACTCCAAGGCGACCAATCCCGACTCGACCTACAAGGCGCTGGCCGCCTTCAGCGAGCCCATCGTCCTGATCGCCGGCGGGCGCAACAAAGGGATCGAGATCGAGCCGCTGGCCCGCGCCATCGCCAGCCGGGTGTCCGCGCTGGTGACGATCGGGGAGACCGGCGAGGAACTGGCCCGCCGGGCGCGTGACGCCGGTCTGACCCGAGTCGAGCGCGCGGCGGACCTGGCCGATGCGGTGCGCAAGGCCGCGGCCCTGGCCACGCCAGGGTCCGTCGTCCTCCTGTCGCCGGCCTTCACCAGCTACGACATGTTCCGCGACTACGAGGACCGCGGCCGGCGCTTCAAAGCTACGGTGCTAGCAGAGCTCGGCCGGTGAGGATGCGGGCCGCGCTCGAGCTGCCGGCCGCCCGCCGAACGCTGGCGTCCACCCGCCTCTGGCGTCGCGGCGACCGAGCGCTCGTGCTCGCCGTCGGGGTGCTGACCGCCTTCGGGCTGGTGATGGTCTTCTCCGCCTCGGAGGTGCAGGGCTGGCTGTGGTTCCACAACGCGGCGTACTACTTCGAACGGCAACTCCTCTGGCTCGCGCTCGGCGTCGTGCTGCTGTGGGCCGCGGCCCACATCGACTATCACCGGCTGCGACCGCTCGCCTGGCCGCTGGCGGGCGCGACGGTCGTCCTCCTCGTGGTCGTGCTCCTACCGCACTTCGGAGTCGAGGTCAACGGCGCCCGACGCTGGCTGCGGCTGGGGCCGATGCAGATGCAGCCCGCGGAGCTGTCCAAGGTCGCGAGCATCATCTTCATGGCGCTCTGGTTGGAACGCCATCGCGAACGGATCGGGTCGCTCGAGGACGGCGTCGTCCCCTTTCTCGCACTGCTCGGACTCGTGACCCTGCTCGTCATCCTCGAGCGGGATCTCGGCACCACCATGATCGTCGCCGGCATCCTGCTCTCCCAGTTCCTGGTGGCGGGCGGGCGGAAGCGCCATGTTCTCCTGCTGCTGCTGATCGTTGGGCTCTGCCTCTATGTCTTCATTCGGATGGAGCCCTACCGGTTGCATCGCATCCTGGCCTTTGTCGATCCCTGGTCGGATCCGCTCAATACCGGCTTTCAGGCGATTCAGTCGGTGGTCGCGCTCGGCTCCGGCGGCATGGCCGGGCTCGGGCTCGGGCACAGTATTCAGAAATATCAATGGCTGCCGTTCGCGCACACCGACTTCATCTTCGCGATTGTGGGCGAGGAGACCGGCTTGATCGGGACCACGATCGTCCTCTCGCTCTTCGGACTCTTCACCTATCGGGGCTATCGGGTCGCGCTCAAGGCGCCCGATGCCTTCGGGTCGCTGCTCGCCTGCGGGGTCACGACCTGGATCGCCTTCCAGGCGTTGATCAACATCGCGGCCGTTACCGTGACCCTGCCCACGACGGGGATTCCGCTACCCTTCATCAGCTACGGCGGCTCGTCGCTCGCCATCACGCTACTGGCGGTCGGCATACTGATGAACGTTTCGACCCAGAGCGAGAAGGTGGGATGGATACGGCATGCGAGTGTTGATCTCGGGCGGCGGCACGGGCGGACACTTGTTCCCGGCGATCGCCGTCGCGCAGGCGCTGTCGCGGAAAGACCCTGACGCCACCGTCCTCTTCGCGGGGCGCCGCGAGGGGATCGAGGCGAAGACGGTCGCCAGCTACGGCATGCGCTTTACGGCCATTCCGGCCGCGCCGCTGTACACGGAGCAGGTGTGGCGCAACTGGACACTGCCGCTGGTGCTGGGGGCGGCGCTCTGGCAATCCTGGCGGCTGCTCGATCGGTTCAATCCCGACGTCGTCCTTGGAACCGGTGGCTATGTCAGCGTCCCGCTTATCACCGCGGCCGGCCTCGCCCGCATCCCCATCGTCCTTCAGGAACAGAACCTGGTCCCGGGGCGAGCAACCCGGATGCTCGCGCGTTTCGCCAGGAGGGTTGCGACCGCCTATCCGGAATCCTCGCGCTTCCTGCGTGGGTCGACGGCGGTGGTGACCGGCACGCCGGTCCGGACCGAATTCTGGCGTCGAAAAGAGGATTTCCCGGCGCGACCGCGGACCATCCTCGTACTGGGCGGCAGCCAGGGCGCGCATCGCCTCAATCAGGCCGTCGCGAACGCCCTGCCATGGCTGCTCGATCGGCCTGATCTCGCGATCGTGCACCAGACGGGCCCACGCGAGATCGACGCCATGCAGGCGGTAAAGGCGACGCTGCCCGAGCCCGTGGCCGGGCGCTACGAGCCCTTCGCCTTCGCCAACGACCTCGCCGACCGGATCCGCGCCGCGGATCTGGTGATCAGCCGGGCCGGCGCCAGCACCCTGAGTGAGGTGAGCGCGATTGGCGTTCCCATGATCCTGATCCCATATCCGTATGCCGGTGGCCACCAGCGAATGAACGTCGCACCGTACGAGTCCGCCGGCGCGGCGATCGTGATTGCGGACGAGGAGGCCGACGGGCGTCTCCGCGGCGTGGTCACGTCGGTCATCGATGATGCGGCTCGATATCGCAAGATGGTCGAGGCCATGCGAGGATTGGGGCGGCCGTACGCCGCCGAAGAGGTTGTGAGGCTCCTCGAAGACGTGGCGCGGCACCACTGATGCGAATCCATTTCATCGGCATCTGCGGCTATGCGGTCTCGGGGCTGGCGCTTGTTGCCAAGCAGCTCGGCAATGAGGTCACCGGTTCCGACGAGGATGCCTACCCACCGACGACCGACATCCTGACGCAAGCCAAGATCAAGTGGGTCGACGGTCATGCGGCCGCCAATATCACCCGCTGGGGGAAGCCGGACCTCGTCGTCCAGGGCAACCAGGTGCGCGATGGCAACCCGGAAACCGAAGCAGCCCGCAAGCACCACATCCGACTTGTTAGCGAGGCCGAGTATTGGGGCGAGCTCACCGCGGATCGCTTCCGCATCGTGGTGGCCGGCTCGGCGGGAAAGACCACCACCGCCAGCCTGATTGCCTGGATCCTTCGTACGGCCGGACGGAACCCCGGGTTCCGCCTCGGCATGACCGTGCGTGACCTCGGCTCGGCAGCCGCCTGGGGCAGCGGTCGGGAGTTCGTCTTCGAAGGCGATGAGTACACCTCGGCGGTCTTCGATCCGCGCCCCAAGTTCCTGCACTTCGCGCCGCAGCTGGCGGTGCTCACCAACATCGACTGGGACCACCCCGACGTCTTTCCGGATCCAGCGGCCTACGAGGCGGTCTTTCGCCAGCTGCTCGAATATCTGGGACCCGAGGACCGGCTGATCGCCAACTCGGACGACCCGACCGTCCGCCGGCTGCTGAGCCGCACGCGAGCCAACGTCGAGACCTACGGCCTCCGCGGCGGGGCCGATTGGCACGGCCGCGATGTCCAGATCGAAGGGGATGGGATGCGCTTCACCGCCTGGCACGAGGGCAAAGTTCTCGCCGTCGTCACCACCAGGCTGCCGGGCGAGCACAATGCGGCGAATGCGCTCGCGGCGCTTGCCGCCACCGTCCGGGTGGGCGTGCCGGTTTCGGTCGCGGTGGATGCGATCGCGCGGTTCCAGGGCGTCAGCCGGCGCTTCGAGGTCCGCGGCCAGGTGCGCGGCGTGACGCTGGTCGACGACTATGCGCACAACCCCGCCAAGGTGCGTGCCACGCTGAAGGCGGCGCAGGAGCGCTTTCATCCGGGGCGGGTGCTGGCCTGTTTCGTGCCGCACACCTACTCGCGCACGAAAAGCTTGATGGACGGCTACGCCGACGCGTTCCAGGGGTGTTCCCTGGTCGTGATCGGCCCGATCGAGCCGGCTCGCGAGCGGCATCTCGCCCATACGGTGAGCTCGCAGGACCTGGCCAGGGCGATCCGTGGTGTCGACGAAGTCGTGACGGCGGACTCGGCTCGTTCGGCAGCGTACAAACTGGCGTCGGCCGCACGCCCTGGGGATGTCATCGTCTATATGTCAGTGCGCGGTTTCGACGATGTCATCGCGAAAACCGCCGAGGTGCTGGAGCGCTCACCGGTTGCCTGACGCCTGGTTGGCGGCGGTCCCGGGCGTGCGCGAGCACGAGCCGCTCAGCCCGCATAGTTGGTATGGAATTGGCGGCCGTGCCCGCTACTTCCTGGCGCTCGACACCGACACGGCGCTTGCCGAGCTGATTGCCCGTCTCACGACCGAGCGCGTGCCCTATCTCGTGATCGGGGCGGCGACCAACACGCTCTTCGCGGCCGACGAGCTTTCGGGATTGACGATCAAGCTGGCAACCGCGCAGCTGGCGATCGAGGGTAGCCACGTCAGGGTATCCGCCGGGTACTTGATGCCCAAGCTGGCCGCCGACACCGCCAGGGCCGGCCGCACCGGCCTGGAGTTCGGCGCCGGCGTGCCCGGCACCGTCGGCGGATCGGTGGTCGGCAATGCGGGCGCCTTCGGACGCGAGGTGAAAGACGGTCTCATTAGCGCCGACGTCATCGATCCGCAGGGTCAACTGCGCGCGCTGTCTGCGGCGGACTGCCGCCTCGACTACCGCGACTCGATCTTCAAATCCGAGAAGCCGGGCTGGGTCGTCCGCTCCGCGACATTCGAGACCGGCGAAGACGATCCGTCGCGTATCCGCGAGCGCATCAAGGAGGTGCAACGGCACCGGCGCCAGACGCAGCCAATCGAGAAGCGAAGCCTGGGGAGCACCTTCAAGAATCCGCCGGGCGACGCCGCCGGCCGTCTGATCGATGCCTGCGGGCTCAAGGGGCGCCGCATCGGCGGCGCGCAGATCTCGGAGAAACACGCGAATTTCATCGTCAACCTGGGCGGGGCCAGCGCGGATGACGTGCTAGCCTTAATGGCCGAGATGCGGAATCGCGTCTTCGAACGGTTCGGCATCGAGCTCGAACCGGAGGTCCGCGTCATCGGACGGGCGCCGGGCCGATGAGCCGATTGCGGATCGGGGTCCTCTTCGGTGGACGGTCGACCGAACACGAGGTCTCCATCCTGTCCGCCCGCTCGATCATCGCGGCGATGGACCCACAACGGTTCGAGGCCGTCCCGCTCTACATCGACAAGAACGGCCGCTGGCTGGTGGGCGGGTCGCTCAAGCGGCTGGTGAGTGAGGACGCCGCTAGGAAGTACGTCTACCTTGCGCCTGACCCCACGCGACACTCGCTGGTTCCCGCCAAGGACGGTCGGGAATCTCCGGAGGGTCGGGGTGGGGGATTGCCCCCACTGGACGTCATCTTCCCGGTGTTTCACGGGCTCAACGGTGAGGACGGCACCATCCAGGGTGTGCTGGAGCTGGCCAACCTACCGTACGTCGGCGCCGGTGTGCTCGGCTCGGCCCTCGGGCTCGACAAGATTTATATGAAACGCGCCTTCGCCGCCGCCGGCCTGCCGATCGTCGACTATCTCCCCGTCACCCGGCGGCAGTACGAGCGCGACCCGATCGCCTTCATCACCCTGGTCGAGGAGCGGCTGGGCTATCCGTGCTTCTCGAAGTTCGCGAACTCGGGCTCGAGCGTCGGCACCACGAAGGCCCACGATCGCGCCGAGCTCGTCGCCGGCCTGCGCCTCGCGGCGAGCTTCGATCGGAAGTTGCTGGTCGAGCGGGCCGTCGATGCGCGTGAGCTCGAGGTCAGCGTGCTCGGCAACGATGAGCCGCAGGCCTCCGTCGTCGGGGAAATCGTCCCGGCGCACGAGTTCTACGACTACGACGCGAAATACCTGGACGAAGGCTCGCGGCTGGTCATCCCGGCGGCGCTCGACGGTGGCGTTGCCGAAGAGGTTCGCGCGCTGGCGCTGCGCGGCTTCCAGGCGGTCGACGCGGCGGGCATGGCCCGTGTGGATTTCTTCATGGAGCGTAAGACCGGCCGCGTCCTAGTCAACGAGCTGAACACGATCCCCGGCTTCACCCGCATCAGCATGTATCCAAAACTGTGGGAAGCCTCGGGGCTGTCCTACCCCAAATTGATCGAGCGGCTCGTCGACCTCGCCCTCGAACGCTTCAACGACAAGCAGCGCTCGCAGACCGCGATCGACTCGAAACTTCTCGACGGCGGAGCGAACGAATGAGCCCGCTCCGGTGTGGAAAAGCGGGCGGATAAAATGACGGTAGGGACGATCGAAAAGCGCCGGCGCCGGACCGCGCCGGCACCGGCCAGGCCCGTCGCCTCGGGGCGTGGATGGCTGTGGGCCGTCGTGCAGATCGCGGTGCTCGGTGCCGAGATCTTCGCGCTGCTCTTCTTGCTGGCACAGCCCGCCTTTCGCCCGCGGCACGTCCAGGTCACCGGCACGAAGCATCTGACGGCGGCGCAGGTCACGGACGCGCTGCATCTCCCGGGCGACCGCAACATCTTCCTGCTCAGCCAGGCGGACCTGGCGAAACGCCTGCAGGCATTGCCCTGGGTGCGCTCGGCCAACGTGAGCCTGACTCTGCCCGACCGGGTCTCGGTCAGCGTCACCGAGTGGACGCCTTCGGCGGTTCTCCAGGTGGGGGAGACGACCTATTACCTGAACGACCTGGGCGAGGTGCTCGATCCGGCTGTCGAGGCCGGTAGCCTGCCGGTCATCAACCGGCCCGGCTTCGGCCCGGCGCGAGAAGGCCAGCACGCGGTCGGCAGCGAGCTGCTGCCGATGCTCGTCAGGCTGCGATCCGGTTTCACCGCGGCCTTCAGGATCTCGGTCATGTCGTTCCAGCTGGACCGTCGCGAGGTGCTCACCGCACAAACCGATCGCGGATGGCCGATCATCTTCGGCCAGATGGTGACCGCCGACGATCGCGCCAGCCTGGAGCCAAAGCTTGCCGCCTTGCGGGCGCTGAGCAGCCGAATCGATTTCGTCTCAGCGCCGATCCAGTACATCAACCTCGAGAATCCACGTGCGCCCGCGGTGCAGATGCGGAGCCACAAGTGAGGCTCCCGGCAAGCGGGTCACGCGAGGCGCTCTGGCTCGTGGCGGCGGTGTTCGTTTTCGGCACCGTCGGGATCGTCATCGGGCTCAACGCCCCGGTGCAAATCCCGGCCGGCTATGCGCGCTACACCGCGGTCATGATCCTCGCTGCGCTGGACTCAGTCCTGGGGGCCGTCAAAGCCTGGCTGAATGGAAACTTCGAGAACAAGGTGTTCATTTCGGGGCTGCTCGTCAACTCACTGGCCGCGGGGGCGCTGACCTACCTCGGCGACAAGCTCGGCGTCGAGCTCTATTTCGCCGCCATCGTCGCCTTCGGTGTCCGAATCTTTGACAACCTGGCCGTTATCCGCAGGCATCTTCTGTAGCGGAAGCGAATTTCTCCCTCCCCCGCTTGCGGGGAGGGTCGGGGGTGGGGGCCTGCCTGTGGATAACTCGCGGCCGGTTGTGTTGTCACGGCGGCGGAACCACACTATAATGGGCTCGCCAGTTCCAGCCAACGTTCCAGGAAAGGTTTTTGCCCCGTTCTAAATACGTCACAGCATTAGATATCGGCACAACCAAGATCTGCTGCGTCGTCGGCGAGCCGACGGAACGCGGCCTCAACATCGTCGGGTTTGGCGAGGCTTCCTCTGAAGGTCTCCGCCGCGGCGTGGTCGTCAACATGGAGAAGACCGTGCGCGGCATCAGCCACGCGGTCGATGCCGCGCAGCGGATGTGCGGCCACAAGCTCGAGTCGGCCTTCGTCGGCATGGCCGGCACGCATGTCCTCAGCCAGAACAGTCGCGGCGTGATCGCGGTGGCCCGATCTGACCGCGAGATCGGGCAGGAGGACGTCAGCCGGGTGATCGACGCGGCGCGCGCGGTCTCGGTCCCCAACGATCGCGAGATCATCCACGTCGTTCCACGCGGCTACATCGTCGACGGTCAGGAAGGGGTGCGGGACGCGATCGGCATGTCCGGCGCCCGCCTCGAAGTCGAAACCCACATCATCACCGGGTCGCTGACCGCGGTGCAGAACGTTGTCAAGTGCGTCCACCAGGCGGGCATGAGCGTCGAGGACCTGGTGGTGCAGGTGCTGGCCTCGGCCGAGGCCGTCCTCAACGACAACGAGCTGGACCTCGGCGTGGCCCTGGTCGATGTCGGCGGTGGCACGACCGACGTCGCGCTCTTCACCGACGGCAGCGTGGTGCACACCGCGGTCTTGCCCGTAGGCGCGACGCACGTGACGAGCGATATCGCCATCGGGCTGCGCACCACCCTCACCGAAGCCGAGATGCTGAAGATCAACTATGGGCATGCGATCCCCGCGTGCATTCCTCGAGAGGAGATGGTCGAGCTGCACCAGATCGGGCAGGATCGCGTGCAGGTCGTGCCGCGGCGGCACCTGGCGGAGATCATCGCGCCGCGGGCCCGCGAAATCCTCGAGATGGTGCGCCTCGAGATGCGTCGCGGCGGGCACGACGGCTTCCTGCCCGGCGGCATCGTCTTCACCGGCGGCGGTTGCCGGCTGCTCGGTTTCACGGAAGCGGCGCAATCGCTCCTCGATCTACCGGTCAGGATCGGGGCGCCGGCGCAGACCATCGGGATGAGCGACCAGGTGAGCGGGCCCGCGTATGCGACAGCCGTCGGGCTGCTGCGCTGGGGAACCAAACTTCGGCACCACGGCAACGGCCACACACCCGTTGGCGCGGGCGCTTCGGCGGTGTATGAGCGGACCGTTCGTTGGATCAAGGATTTCTTCTAAGAGGAAGGAGGCCGATATGAACATCGACGATCAGCTTCGAATGAAGGGCCTCGCCTCGCGGCCCGTGATCCCTGGTGATTACGGCGGAGGACAGGGACCGCGGGTGTCGGCGGAACGGTTCGTGAGGGCGCGCCTCGAGCGCGATAAGGAGGAAGCCATGCGCGATGTCGACCGGACGCTCGAGGGGAACGCACGCATCAAGGTGGTCGGCATCGGGGGCGGCGGCAGCAACGCGGTCAACCGGATGATCCGGTCGAAGCTGCGCGGCGTCGAGTTCATCGCCATCAACACCGACCTGCAGGCGCTCGCCCACTCGGAAGCCCAGACCAAGATGAACATTGGCAAGAAGCTCACCCGTGGGCTGGGCGCGGGCGGCAACCCGACGATCGGTCGCGAAGCCGCCGAGGAGAGCCAGCAAGAACTCTCCGAATTGTTGCAAGGCGCCGACATGGTGTTCCTGACCGCCGGCATGGGTGGAGGGACGGGGTCGGGCGCGGCCCCGGTGGTGGCGGAGATCGCCCGCAACAACGGCGCACTCACCATCGGCGTCGTCACCAAACCCTTCACCTTCGAGGGCTCCCGCCGGCGAGCGATCGCCGAAGAGGCGGCCACGACCCTGAGGGAGAAGGTCGACACCCTGATCATCATTCCGAACCAGCGACTGCTCGATGTCACGGACAAGAAGGTGCCGTTCACGGAAGCCCTCAAGATCGCCGATGACGTCCTGCGCCAGGGCGTGCAGGGCATCTCCGACCTGATCGTCCAGCCGGGGTTGATCAACCTGGACTTTGCCGACGTCAAGGCGGTCATGTCAGGACAGGGCGCGGCCCTGATGGGGATCGGCTTTGGCAGCGGCGACCAGCGCGCCGCGGATGCCGCTCGCGATGCCGTCGCCAGCCCCCTGCTGGAGACGTCGATCGACGGGGCGCGAGGCATCCTCTTCAACATCACCGGCGGCACCGATCTCACGTTGCACGAAGTCAACGAAGCCGCGGAGATCGTCCGTGCCTCTGCCGACAAGGACGCCAACATCATTTTTGGGACCGTCATCGACGAGAAGATGTCCGGCGAGGTGAAGATCACCGTGGTGGCGACGGGTTTCGTCGTCGGGGCCGAGCCAAGCCGCGAGATCGAGGAGCAGTACAGCCGGCCGGCGCCGGTGGAAGACGTCCCGGTGTACAAGGGCTTCGACCCGTCGAACCTCGACATCCCCGCGTTCTTACGCGGTCGCCGTTAACCTGCGCGAGGGGTGCCCCCTTCCCACCCCTCGCGTCCTCTTCGCCGGCTAAGCACAATATCTGGGATACTGACGTCAGATGAAGTGCCCATATTGTGGTCATATCGACCTCAAGGTGGTCGATTCGCGCGACTCCGATACGGGGGAGTCGATCCGCCGGCGCCGGGAGTGCCTGCAGTGCTCGAAGCGCTTCACCACCTACGAGCGGATCGAGGCGGTGCCCCTCTACGTCATGAAGAAGGACGGCCGTCGGGAAGACTTCGACCGCCAGAAGCTCTTCTCCGGCCTGATGAAGGCCACCGCTAAGCGCGAGATCTCGCCGAGCACGGTGGAGCGGGTCGTCGACGAGATCGAGGCCGAGCTGCGAACCCGGGGCAAGGTCGAGATTCCCTCTCGTGAAGTTGGCGAGCTGGTGATGGATAAGCTCCGCGGCCTGGACGAGGTGGCGTACATTCGCTTCGCCTCGGTCTACCGGTCGTTCATGGATCTCCAGGAAGTCAAGCACGAGATCGACCAGCTCCTCACGCGCGAAAAGCGAGGCTGACCCGGTCGCCGCCTTAGAGCTCGCCACCGTCGTCAGCGTCGCCCGGTTTCCAGCGCGCCACGGCTTCAGCACCCGGGCCCTCGGCTCGATGGGCCTCACCGGCTCGAGCGATCCCGACGTGGTCATGCAGCGGCGCCAGCAGTTCGCCGACCAGCTGGGCTTCGACCTCGCCCGGGCCCTGATGACGGTCCAGGAGCACGGGGCCAATGTGGTGACGTTCCACCGGCGGCAGCCGGAAGGTGGACAGTGTGTCTTTGACACCGATGCCCTCGCCACCGACGTTCCCGGTCAGGCGATCGTGACCTACCACGCCGATTGCTTTCCGCTGCTCTTCGTCGACCCGGGCCGCGGGGTCATTGCCGGAGCGCACGCCGGATGGCGCGGCGCACTGGCCGGCGTCGCCACCCAGACGGTGCAGGCGCTCCACCTCGCCTACGGCACCGAGCCCGAGGAGCTCGATGTCCTGATCGGACCGGGGATCTGTGCCAATTGTTACCAGGTCGGGGGCGACGTCGCGGAGCGGTTCGCGGCCCGCTACGGCCGCGAGGATCGCTACCTCCAGATGGAGGGCGGCGATGTCCGGCTCGATATCGAGGGCGTCGTTCGCCTCCAACTGGAGGACCAGGGCGTCGCGCCGAGCCGAATCGTGTCGGCGGGTTGGTGCACGCGCGAAGAGGATCGCTGGTTTTCTCACCGCGGTGGTCGTCCCGGACGCTTCCTGTCGGTCGTGGTTGCACCCTGAGCGATGCCCGATTCGGTCGGCGCAAACCTCGAGACGGTCCGCCAGACGATCGCCCGCAGCGCGGAGCGGGCCGGCCGTGATCCCAATGAGGTCGTGCTGGTAGCGGTCACCAAGACGTTTCCCGTGGAACGCATCCGCGAAGCCCTGGCCGTCGGGCTGCGCATCCTGGGGGAGAACAGGGTCCAGGAAGCGCTGCCTAAGATCGATGAAATCGGCCCGGCCAATGTCGACTGGCACCTGATCGGGCACCTGCAGACGAACAAGGTTAAGTTCATCGAAGGTCGCTTCCGGATGGTCCAATCACTGGACAGCGTCGGGCTGGTGGAGGCCCTCGACGGGCGCATCCAGTCGCCGCTCGATGTGCTGGTCGAGGTCAATGTGGCGGAAGAGCCACAGAAGACCGGGGTGTTGCCGGCGGACCTGGGGGCGGTCGCGGGCGCTGTCAACGCGGCTCAGCATTTGCGACTCCGCGGGTTGATGACGGTGGCCCCGATGGTCCCCGACCCGGAGGCGATCCGACCGATCTTCCGGCAGCTGGGCGCGCTGCGCGAGAAAACGAGTCAGCAGCTCGGCGTCGCCCTGCCCGTCCTGTCGATGGGGATGACGGATGACTATGCGATCGCCATAGAAGAAGGCGCGACCATGCTACGATTGGGCCGCGCGCTCTTCGGACGGCGCTGAGTTTTCGCAGTGCAGAACGCCATTAATTTCCTGCACACCTTTGCCCAG
Source organism: Binatus sp. (SeqCode) (assembly GCA_035602075.1). Lineage (GTDB taxonomy): Bacteria > Chloroflexota > Dormibacteria > CF-121 > CF-121 > CF-13. Next base: position 17,438 of record DATNNA010000096.1, read on the forward strand.
GTCCTGATCTATCTCTTCATCTTTGCCATCTTTGTAAGGGCCGCCGCTTCCTGGTTTATCCGCGATTACCATGGGCTGTTTATGGGATTCCTGGTCGACGTCACGGAACCCATCCTGGGCCCACTGCGGCGCGTGATCCCCACGGGGCTGGGCGTGGACTTCTCCCCGATGATCGCGATCGCCGTGCTGTACGTGGTCGGCCAGTTCCTCGGCTGACGGAGAGCCACTAGAATTGGCGTCCATGTTCGAGGAAGTTTCGACGCGCGCCGGCTTCGCCGAGATGGAAGTCGACGTGCTTCGCTTCTGGAAGGAGCGCGACATCTTCCACAAGAGCCTCAAGCAGCGCGAGGGGAAACCGCCGTTCGTCTTCTATGAGGGGCCTCCGACCGCCAACAATCTTCCGGGCATCCACCACGTGCTGGCACGGGCTCTCAAGGACCTGTTCCCCCGCTACAGGACGATGCGTGGCTTCTACGTCGAGCGCAAGGCCGGCTGGGACACGCACGGCCTGCCGGTCGAGATCGAGGTCGAGAAGCAGCTGAAATTTACGGGCAAGCAAGACATCGAGAAGTTCGGGATCGAGGCCTTCAACAAGCTCTGCCGGGAAAGCGTCTTCAAGTACATCGACCAGTTCGCCCAGGTGACCGAGCGGATGGGGTACTGGGTGGACTTCGACAAGGCCTACCGCACGCTCGACACCACCTACATGGAGAGTGTCTGGTGGATCCTCAAGCAGCTCTGGGACAAAGAGCTGCTCTACCAGGGGTTCAAGGTGGTGCCCTACTGTCCCCGCGACCAGACGCCGCTCTCCAGCCACGAGCTGGCGCTCGGATACCAGGACGACGTCGAAGACCCGTCCGTCTACGTGAAATTCGAGCTCGAGGATGAGCCCAAGACCTACTTTCTCGCGTGGACGACCACGCCCTGGACCCTGCCGGGCAACGTCGCCCTGGCCGTGGGACTCGATATCCCCTACGTGCGGGTCCGGCAGGGCGAGGAGCGCTACATCCTGGCGAAGGCGCGGCTGTCCGTCCTTGAGGGTGAATACCAGGTCGAGGCGGACGTCGACGCCAAGAGTCTCCTCGGCAAGCGCTACAAGCCGCTCTATTCCTACCTGATCCCCGACAAGCCGGCCTTCTTCGTCGTCGACGCCGACTTCGTCTCGGTTGGGGATGGCACCGGCATTGTTCACACGGCGGCCGCCTACGGCGTCGACGACCTCGAGCTCTCCCTGAAGAAAGGCATTCCGGTTCGCCACGTCGTCGATCTCTCCGGTCGATTCCGGCCGGAGGTCGAGCCCTTCGCCGGCCTCCCGGTCAAGAAGGCCGACCCCAAGATCATCGAGGACCTCACCCGTCGCGGCCTGATGTACCGGGCGGAAACGATCCGGCACACTTATCCGTTCTGCTGGCGCTGCGGCACGCCCCTCATCTACTACGCGCTGACGTCGTGGTTCATCAAGACGACCGCCGTCAAGGACGAGTTGATTCGCAACAACAACGTCGCCAACTGGGTTCCTCCCTACGTGGGCACCGGGCGTATGGCGAACTGGTTGGAAACGCTGGTCGACTGGTCGCTCTCGCGCTGGCGCTACTGGGGCACGCCGCTGCCGATCTGGGTCTGCGAACAATGCGACGAACGGCGCTGCGTGGGTTCGGTGGCAGAGCTCGGCCTCACGCTGCAGGACGATCTGCACCGGCCCTATATCGACCGCGTGACGCTCCCCTGTGAGAAATGCGGGGGCGTGATGCGCCGCGTCACCGACCTGATCGATGTCTGGTTCGACTCCGGCTCGATGCCGGTCGCGCAGTACCACTACCCCTTCGAAAACCAGGAGCTCTTCAAGGTACGCTTCCCGGCCGATTTCATCGCCGAAGGCGTCGACCAGACGCGCGGTTGGTTCTTCAGCCTGCTGGCCATCGGCACCATGCTGTTCAACCAGCCGGCGTTCAAGAACGTAATCGTCAGCGGCACCGTGCTCGACAAGCAGGGCCGGAAGATGAGCAAGTCGCTGAAGAACTCGGTTGACCCGATGGAGGTCATGTCCAAGTACGGCGCGGACGCGACCCGCTGGTACTTCTTCTCGGCGGTGGCTATCGGCAACGACTATCGCTTCGACCTGGCCGCGGTCCAGGACGTCGTCCGTCGTTTCCTGCTCATCCTCTGGAACACCTACGGCTTCTTCGCCAACTACGCAAGGCTCGATGGCTTCGACCCGGATGGCACCCCGGTCCCGGTGGGCGAGCGCGCGCTTCTCGACCGCTGGCTGCTGGCGGAGCTGGCGGTCACCATCGCCGATGTCGAAAAGGCGATGGAGGCGTACGACCCGCCGACGGCCGCCCGCCGGCTGGAGGGGTTCGTGCTCGACCTCTCCACCTGGTACGTGCGACGTTCGCGCCGCCGCTTCTGGAAGTCGGAATCCGACGCCGACAAGCGGAGTGCCTATCAGACGCTCTACCAGGTGCTGGTCACCGTCGCCCAGCTGCTCGCCCCCTTCATGCCCTTTGTCTCGGAGACGATCTATCGAAACCTCGCGGCGGGCCGGCACGGCCAACCCGAAAGCGTCCACCTGAGCGACTGGCCGGTGGTTGCGGCCAACTGGCGAGATGATGAGCTCCGCCAGCAGATGTCCATTGTGCGGCGGCTGGTCGCCACCGGCCTGGCCGCGCGCAATACCGCCGGCATCAAGGTGCGCCAGCCGCTGCGCGCGGTCACCATCGCCGAGAAGCCGCTCAAGCCGGAGCTTGAAGGTGTCTTGCTTGAGGAGCTGAACATCAAGTCGGCGCGGTACCAGGGCGAGGGTGGCGCACTCACGCTGGATACTGAGATCAGCCCGGAGCTGAAGCTCGAGGGCCTGGCCCGAGACCTAGTGCGCAAGATCCAGGAGTTGCGCAAGCAATCCGGATTCGCGGTCGAAGATCGGATCCGCCTCTTCTACCAGGGCGACGGGGTCCTGGCCGAGGCGCTGGAACGCTGGCGCGATTACATCGCAACCGAAACCCTGGCGGTGGCCGTGGCGCGAGGTGCTGCACCAGATGGTGCCTCGACGGAGACGCTGCGCATCGAGGGGAACGACCTCCAGGTGAGTGTCGTCAGGGTGACGGCGAGCTGAGCCGGACTCGCAGCTACCTCCTGCTGGCGGTGATCGCCGCGGCGGTCGTCATCGTCGACCGCGTCACGAAGATCTTCGTCGAGCAACGTTTCGGGGTTCCCTATGGGCCCCGCGAGGTCATCGACCACGTGCTCTTCCTGACCGTGACCCGCAACAGCGGAGCAGCCTTCGGGCTGTTCCAGAACTTCACCGCCGGCTTCTTGCTGATCTCGGCCGTGGTCCTGGTCGGCATCCTTATCTATTACTGGCGCCTTCCGTCGGCTGACTGGTCGGCGCGGCTCGGCCTGGCGCTCGTCTTCGGTGGCGCCATCGCCAACGCCTACGATCGGGGCGTCAAGGGCTCGGTCATCGACTTCATCCAGGTGCCGCACTGGCCGATCTTCAACGTCGCCGACTCGGCGATCACCGTCGGAGTGGCGGTGCTCCTGGTGGGAACACTCTGGCGGAGCGGCCGCTCCCGGCGCGCTTGACCGAGGCGGAGCAGCACACTGTCCCGATCAACGCCCCTCGACTCGACCAGTACCTGGCCGGGCTGATCGCGGGGCAGAGCCGCAGCCAGGTCCAGCGGTTGATCGCGGAAGGGCACGTCCGCCTCAATGACGGACCGGCGCGGGCGGGAAGCCGTCTGCGGTCGGGCGATCGCCTCAGCTGGGAAGTCCCGGAAGCCGTTCCAACGCAGCTTCAACCCGAAGCGATGGACCTTCGTGTGCTCTACGAGGACGACGACCTGATCGTCATCGACAAACCCGCCGGGCTCGTCGTGCATCCTGGGCCGGGCCACCCGACCGGCACTCTGGTCCACGGCTTGCTCGGGCGCGGTCCGGGCTGGTCCACGATCGGCGGCACGGAGCGGCCCGGCATCGTCCACCGCCTGGACCGGGAAACCTCCGGATCGATGGTGGTGGCGCGGAACGACGAAGCGCACCGTGAGCTCGCTCGCCAGCTGCAGCGGCGCATCATGACGCGCAAATATCGAGCGATCGTCTTGGGAGAGGTGGCTGATCCCGCGGCACGGATCGAAGCGCCCATCGGCCGTGATCCCAAGAACCGCCAGCGGATGGCGGTGATTCCGGGTGGCCGCGAGGCCCTCACCGAATTCCGGCGGCTCGGCGTCGCCGGAGGCCACTCCCTGCTCGAGGTGACCCTGGGCACCGGGCGCACGCATCAGATCCGGGTCCACCTCGCCTACATCCATCATCCGGTCCTCGGCGACCCCGTCTACGGCCGCCGCTCGCCGTTGATCGCCCGACCTGCGCTCCATGCCGAGGTCCTTACCCTCCGGCACCCGCGAACCGGGAAGTCGATGACCTGGCAGACGCCCCCGCCCGACGACTTCGAATTGGCGTGGAATTCGCTGGCTGAACATTAGGCTGAACCTGCCGGTCCAGACTTGCATCTTGGGCGTGGCGCGAGCGATCCCTGCGTTGGCTCCTGCGCGCCTCGCTCACGCACCGACGAGTGCGCTCGCTGCGGTGCTCGTCGCCGCCTTGGGCTCATCTCACGCCACATCCCAATCTGCGGCGTCCGGCCGGCAGGCTCAGCCTAAAATGCGGTGATTAGATGACCCAGCCCAGGATCGGGCTTTTGATCGTGATCTCCGGACC
>DATNNA010000097.1:0-20421 GCA_035602075.1 Binatus sp. (SeqCode)
GCATCGAGGCGTCGCTGCATGCGCGAGACCTCACGCTCCGTCTTTTGCCAATCGACATCCTCGATGGCCTCGGTGTCGTCCTCGATTTCCTGGCCACCCTCGCGGAGCGCCTGGGCGCACCGGTCGACTTCGGCCTGGGCCGCCTCGCGGTCGGCGACCGATGCCGTCCAGGCGTCATCGGCGTGGGCGAGCTCGACCTGCAGCGTGACGTTGCGCTGTTCGTCCTCGCGGAGCTGCGTCTCCAGCGCGCCCAGGGTTTCACCATCCGGGAGCTGTGTCGACTCCAGGGCGGCAAGCTCCGCATCCAGCGCCTCCGAGGCCTCGAGCCACTGATGGCGTTCCTCATTGATCAGGGCCGGCTGCACCGCCAGCTCCGCCTCTGCGGCGCGACGCTGGGCCACCTCGTCGCCGTGCGCTCGAAGCACTTGCTGGGCCCGCTCCAACTGGCGAACCAGGTCATCCGAGCGCTGGCGGGCCAGCGCCGCGCGCAAGTCGGTCTCCTGGCGCCGCTCAACCAGCCCGCGCAGGGTGGCCACGGCGTCCTGGAGCTGTGGCTCGAGCGCGGCGAGTTCCTGATCGGAGGTCAGCTCGGCGTCGGCGAGCGTACGCTGGCGGTCGAGCGTTTCGACCTGGAGCTGCTCCGCCTGCTGGAGCAGTCCGCCGATCCGGATCAGCTGCTGGCGCAGCTGCGCTTCCTGTGGGCTCTCTCGCTGGACCGCCTCGGTCGCCGCGGCCAGCGCTCCCGCGGCCTGAGCCGCGGCCGTGCGCGCCTGGTCGACCCGGGTGAGAACGGCATGACGCTCGGCGGTGACATCGGCGCGGGCGATCGCGAGGCGCTCCACCTCCTCAGCCGCCGTAAGCGCGGCTTGGCGTTGGAGGTCCAGGGCGTGTTCCGCGTCCCGAATCCTGGCCTGGACCTCGAGCACCGGATCCGGCGCTTTTCCGCCTCGGTAGGAGACGGCGGTGATGATCTCACCGGTGGGGGTGACCGCTCGCAGATCCGGATGCCGCTCCACGATGCGAACCGCTTCCGACCGATCCGCCACCAGCACGGCCCCGCGAAGCAGGTGGGCGACGAGCCGCCGCACATGGTCGGGAGCCTGCACCAGGTCAATGACAGACTGCAGCCCATCGGGCGCTGGCGACGGCGACGTGTCTCCCGGCGCATAGAGCAGCGTCTCGCGCGCATCTTCGGCGGCGGCCACCGCCGCAGCGGCACTGGCGATCCCATCCCGACCCGGCGCGACCCAACCATGGAGCCACCCCTCGAGCGCGGCCTCGACGGCGGCCCGATGGATCGGCTCGACCTCGATCAGCTCGAGCAGGCGTTCCCAATGGCGGTCAATCCGTAGCGGCCCGCGACGCTGGGCCCCGTCCAGTAGCGTTCGCAGCGCGCCAAGTTCTGCCTCGAGGGCGCGCAGCGCCGCCTCGTGATCGACGATTCCCTTGCGCGCCGCCTCGAGGGAACCGTCGGCCTCGGCCAGCCGCTGCTCGAGCGAGCGCGCGGCCTCGCTGACAGCCTGGAGCTCGCCGCCGGCCGCCTCAGCGGTACGGCTCCGCCGGTCGAATTCGTCACTCAGGGCCCCGTGGCGAAGCGACCAGGCTTCGAGTTGCGTGCGGGCCTGCTGTTGCTGCTCGGTCAGAAATTGTCGCCGGCCTTCGAGCTGGCGAAGTTCGGCTTCGATCGACGCGGTCTCTCGCTGTGCCTCGTGGCGCGCTTGTTGACGCGCGAGACGATCCGCCTCCAGCGCTGCGTGGCCGTCGCGCGCCACACGCTCGGCGTCGGCGGCAGCCTGCAGCGCGACGTTTGCGGCCTCCAGCTCCGTCCGGGCGCTCTCGGCCGCGTGGGCCAGCTCATCCACAACACGGCTTCCGGCTTGCTCCGAGGCGTTCAGTCGGGCGAGCTCGCTCTGCAGTGCATCGAGCGCCTGCACGGCTGCGACATTGCGCTCCTGGGCGATGCGCGTCTGGTGCTGGCTCTCGGCGAGGCGGAGGCGCACGTCAGCCACCGCTTCCTGGTGACGCCAGCGCGCCTCGCGCGCGGCGAGCAGCGCCGCGCGGTGTTCTGCGTAGCGTGGTTCGAACTCGGCGACGGTTTGCGCAGCTGCGGCTCGCTTGTGGTCCGTCGCCTGCTGCCGTGCCAGTGCTTTGCGCAGCTGAACCATCGCCTTACGCCAGCTGTCGCGGGCGAGGCTGCCCTGCAACGTCTTGAGTGCGTCCGCAACCTTCCGGTACTCCTCGGCAGAAACGGCCTGCACCCGAAGTTCCTCGGCGCGAGGACTGAGTTCATTGAGAATGTCGCGCGCGCGCCGCATGTCACGATCCGCCTCCGCCAGGCGGTTGATGGCCTCCTGCCGCTGGTCGCGGAGCCGCCGAACGCCGGCCGCCTCCTCGATCAGCTCGCGGCGGAGCGCCGGCGCGGCCTGAATGACGAAATCGATGTCGTTCTGCGCCGTCACGGCGTAGCCGTCCTGGCGCAAGCCCGTGCTGGCCAGCAGCGCGTCGATATCTTTCAATCGCGCGCGCGCTCCATTGATCAGGTACTCGCTCTCACCGGAGCGATAGAGGCGGCGCGCGACTTCGATTTCAGTGAACTCGACATTGAGCCGCTGGTCGGCGTTGTCGATCGTCAGGGTGACCTCACCCATGCCGACGGCCGATTTGCCCGGACCGCCGGAATAGATCACGTCTTCCATCCGCTGCCCGCGCAACCCACGCGCGTTCCGCTCACCGAGCGCCCAGCGGATGGCGTCGACAAGGTTCGACTTACCGCTCCCGTTGGGACCGACGATCGCCGTGATGCCGCGGCTGAAGGGCAGCTCGGTACGGCGTGCAAAGGTCTTGAACCCTTGCAGCTGCAGCGACTTCAGGTACACAGGCTAGGCAGTGATAGGCATGGCTGGGCTTTCGCGCCCATCAGAAACGTAAGCATGGACCACGGCGCGGGTCACGACCTGTATTAGAGCATGTCACCGTTGCCGAAGGCAACGGCGCATTATTCGCGTATACAAGGAGGCTGCACAGTTGCCGAATAGAGCCGAGTCTGAGGGCAAGCCTGCTCGTCCTCCAAAGCGCGGAAGGCGGTGGACGTCCTTTGTGGCTGATGATTCCTTCCACGGCAGGGTCGCCCGAGGGCTTCACGAAGGGGCAAAGCCCTCCCACCGCCTGCGTGTCGAGCATGACTCATACACCTTGCTCATCCATCTAAGCGACGAAGACGGGAATGGCTGGACCACGATCGCCATTGATCGAGTTACCCGATCGTCCGCAGTCGTCCACGGAGTGAGGCAGTCAGACACGTCGCGTGACGCATACGAGACCCTCTATGGGCCCTGACGCTTCGGGCACCGGCTCGTGAGGCTCGCCGTTAGGAAAGGACCCACGAAATTGAATGTAGGCGTTATTAGGCCTGGTACACGTTTATCTCGGTTGCCTTCACGCTGATCCACACGCTATCCCCGCGGTCGAGCCCGAGCTCGCGCACCGCAGCAGGTGTTACCTCGGCCACGATCGATGGCGAGCCGTCAAGGCGCACTCGTACGCGATCGCCCTCCAGATCCAGGTCGACGGCTTGGCCTTCCCAGACATTCCGCGGCGTGCCATCAGGGCGCGTGCGATAGAGCGCGACCGTGCGGGGATGCACCACCGCAAACACGTCGCCGTCCGCGGCGCCCGCCGCCGTGAGTGATCCACCGCCGGCAAGCGTGATGACATCGTTGCTGGCGTGGCCGCGGAAGAGGTTGACGCCGACCAGGTCGGCCACATAACGCGAGCGGGGATGTTGGGTGACGTCCGCGGGCGTGCCGGATTGCAGCACGCGTCCGTTCTCGAGCACGACCAGGCGATCCGCCATCGCCATCGCCTCCACCGGGTCGTGCGTCACCAGGAGACGCACGCCTCGAAACGATTCGAGGTGGCGACGCAGGTCGCGGCGGAACTCGACGCGGGTGCTGGCATCCAACGCCGCCATCGGTTCATCGAGCAGCAGGAGCGCGGGGTTCAAGGCAAGGACGCGTGCCAGCGCGACGCGCTGCGCCTGTCCGCCGGATAGGGACACGGGCCTTCGGTCCCCTTCTGCCGGCAGGCCAACTCGATCCAGCCAGCGGCGGGCCTCATCAATCGCGGCCGCGCGTGCCATTCCCCGCGCTCGCAGGCCAAAGGCGACGTTCTCGAGGACGGACAAATGCGGGAACAGCAGGTAGTCCTGGAAGACCAGACCAATCGGTCGTCGCTCCGACGGCACCCGGATCCCCTCAACAGGATCTTCGAGCACGACCCCGTCCAGGGTGACGCGCCCGGCGCTCAGCGGAAGGAGACCGGCGAGCGCCCGCAGCAGCGAGGTCTTCCCCGCCCCGTTTGGACCCAGCACGGCGACCAGTTCTCCGGCGGCAACCGCCAGCTGCACGTCGAGCTCAAAGGCACCCACGCCGGCCCGGACTCGCGCCTCGAGCGTCATGAGGCACCCAGCCAGCGATCACGCAGTCCGATGAGCACCGCCAACGAGACCGCCAGCAGGACGAGGCTGAGAACGATGGCGGCATCCGGATTCGTCTCCAGTGCCAGGTAGACGGCCAGCGGCATCGTCTGCGTCCGGCCCGGGAAATTCCCGGCAAACGTGATCGTGGCACCGAACTCACCCAGCGCTCGGGCCCAACAGAGCACCGCGCCGGCGATGAGCGAAGGCCGCACCAGTGGGAGGGTCACCCGCCACAGAACCGTCCAGCGACTGGCGCCGAGCGTACGGGCGGCATCCTCGAACCGTGTATCCATCGAGCGGAGACCCGCCTCGACGGTGATCACCAGAAACGGCATCGCGACGAAAGTCTCCGCGAGGATGGCGCCGGCCGTGGTAAACGGCAGATGGATGCCGAACGTTGTCGCCAGCCAGCCGCCGAGGAGGCCTCGGCGACCGAACGCGAGGAGCAGAGCGACGCCGCCAACCACCGGCGGAAGGACCATGGGCAGTACGGTCAGGGCTCGCAAAACCGACCGAGCGGGGAAGGTGAGTCTGGCGAAGGTCCAGGCGAGCGGTACACCGAGGACGAGCGCGATGGCGGTCGCGGAGAATGACGCCAGCAGCGAGAGGCGCAGAGCTGTAAGCACCTCGGGCGAGCCCAGCTCATTCCACGCGGACGTCCACGGCGTGCGCAGAAGCAGGCCGATCAACGGGATGATGAAGAACGCGGCCCCCGCACCCGCGAGGATCACGATGGGGAGCGGCGCGGAGGGCCGAGCCCGCGGCTGACTACGGAGTGGTAAAGCCATACCGTTCAAGGATCCGCCGGCCGTCGGTGAGGACATAACTGATGAACGCCCTTGCCAGCGCCCTATTCTGCGAATCCTTGAGGATGACGATTGGATACTCCGCCACCACGTTGACCGCCGCTGGGATGGCCACGCCATCAACCGCGGTGCCGGCGGCCTTCACGTCGGTGATGTACACGATGCCAGCGTCCGCCTCGCCCAGCGCCACCTTGCTGAGGACGGCCTTCACATCCGCCTCCTGGCTCGCGGGCCTCACGCTTACCCCCGCCTTCTGCAGGGCCTGCGCCGCGTAGCGCCCGCATGGAACCGCCGGAGCACAGAGCACGACCACCAAGCCCGAGCGACCCAGGTCGGAAAGGGAGGTGATGTGTTTCGGATTCCCCTTCCCCACCACGATCTCGAGATTGTTACGGGCAAACACGATTGGTGATTCGGCTGTGAGCCGGGCGTCGATGAGCTTTTGCATGTTCGGCTGATCCGCCGAGGCGTAGACGTCCCCGATCGCGCCCTGCTGGATCTGCGAAACGAGCATCGATGAGCCCCCGAAGGCGAACGTCACCATGGTCCCCGGGTGGGACTTCTGAAACTCCTTCCCAATCGCGGTGTACCCCTCGTTCAGCGAGGACGCCGCGAAGACCGTGATCGTCCCGCTGAGCGCCGGCGAGCCGGCTGGTGCGCTCGTGCCGCACGAACTGCACAGGGCGGCCATGACTGTGAGCCCCAGTGCGCCCACCACCCTTGCCCGCATCGCTCGCTCAGTCCCCGGGCAGCTCGACGATCACGTTGGTGGCCTTGACGACCGCGACAGCGCGCAAACCGGGTGCGAGGCCGAGCTCATCCGCCGCCTCCCGGGATATCAAGGACACGAGCCGATGTGGACCTGCCTGGATCTCGACTTGCGCCATGACCCGGTCCTTGATGACGCGCGTGACGATGCCGGGGAAATGGTTGCGGGCGGATCGGCCGACGGTAGTTTCGGGCTTGACCTCAGCGGGCGTTCTGGCCATGAAGCGCGCCAGCTGGCGCCCATCCACGGAACGTTGGCCGCCCGCCGTCCGGACCGTCGTCAGACGCCCACTATCGGCCAGCCGTCGAACGCTGTCGACGCTGACGCCGAGAAGCTCGGCAACCTCCCCGATCTTGTACGAGGCCATGGTTTGTTCGGGTAACTCTAGCATTTGCTGGCTTGTTAGGTGAAAAATCTCAGAAATGACGCTCGGCGGCCGCCGTTGTAGAGTTGGCTCCGATGATTCACATCGGTTCGATCGTGCTGCGCGTCGACGACCTCCCGCGGCAACGGGCATTCTGGACGGCGGCGCTCGATTACGTGCCCAGGGAAGGCGACGGCGATGACTTCGCACTCCTACGACCGAGGGGCGGTCGCGGGCCGAATCTGTCCCTCGACCGGGTGCACTCAACCTTGGAAATCCCGCCGCGTATCCATCTCGACCTCTACGCTAGAGACCAGCCCCGCGAGGTCGAACGTCTGAAAGCGTTGGGCGCCACGGAGGTCCACTGGAGCAAGCGGCCGCCGGACGCCGACTACGTCATCCTCGCCGACCCCGAGGGAAACCGCTTCTGCGTCATCGATGCACGCGACCTCTGGGAGACAGCGTCATGAAGACCGTTGACGACTACATCGCCGGGGCACCCAAGGATAAGCAGCTGACGCTGAAGAAGCTCCGCCGAACGATCAAGGCGGCGGCGCCGAAGGCATCCGAAAGCGTGAGCTACGGCATTGTTGGCTACAAGCTCGAACGGAAGCCTGTCGCCTACTTCGGCTACTGGAAGTCGCATTTCTCCCTGTATGGGATTGGCAACCGTGTCACCAAGGCCCACGCCACTGAACTTAAGGGCTATCTGTTGAGTAAGGGCACGATCCAGTTTCCCGCCGATAAGCCCCTTCCATACCGGCTGGTGACGAAGATGGTCAAGGCCCGCGTCGCCGAAATCGAAAAGGCCGGCTAGGCGCCCGACGTCGTCAGTTGCTGGGCTGGGTCGCCGGCGTGCGGCGAGCCTCGTGCGCAGCGACCGCTTCGAGGACCTCGTCCGCAGCGGGTGGATGGTCGAGCGCTCCCAACGCCGCCAGAGCCTCACGCGCCGCCATTTGCTCCGCGTCGCGTTTGGTTCGCCCGCGCCCTTTTCCGCTGATGCCGTTACCGAAGCTGACCTCGGCCGTGTATTCGCGCCGATGCCCAGGGCCGGAGGCGCCGACGATGTCGTACTGCGGCGTGGACAGGAATCGCTCCTGCGTCACTTCCTGAAGACGGCCCTTGTAGTTGTCATCCGGCCATGCCTGCACGTCGATCAGGCTTCGACTGAACAGTTTGTAAGCGGCCCGGTAGCCCTGGTCGAGGAAGATGGCGCCGATTACCGCTTCGAACGTGTTCGCCAGAATCGATTGCAGGGAGCGCGCGCCGGTCTTGTGCGCGCCCTTACCCAGCAGCAGGTAGTCACCCAGGCTCAGCCGCGAGGCGAGGCGGGCAAGGCTCTTCGTGTTGACCACCGATGCCCGCAGCCGGGTCAGCTCACCCTCGTCGGATGTCTGGTAGGTGCCATAGAGGTGTTCGGCCGCGATCAATTCGAGGACCGCGTCGCCCAGATATTCCAGCCGCTCGTTGTCCGCCGAGCCGCTCTCGGGATGCTCATTGTTGTAGGAGCGGTGGGTCAGAGCCTGGCGCAGCAGCGCAGGCTCATGAAAGCGAACGCGAAGCGTCCGCTGGAGTTTCTGTAAAGGCTCGTCCGGCTGAGCGAGCTTCGGCTCAGGTGGTGATGCCGAGCTTCTCCTGGACGTAGTCCCAGGCGGCTCCGACGGTTTGAATCTTTTCCGCGTCTTCGTCAGGTATCTCCATCCCGTATTCTTCCTCGAACGCCATGATCAGCTCGACCAGGTCGAGGGAATCCGCGTTGAGGTCGTCGACAAACGAGGCGTCGGGCGTGACTTGCTCGGGCTCCACTCCGAGCTGTTCGGCGATGATGCCCTTGAACTTCTCGTAACTGTTCGCGTCCATCCGACTCCCCTTTTGGCGTTGCGAGTGCGGTCAAATTCTAGTCGAAGCCCGGGCCCATCGTCCTAGATTGGCAGACCGCCGTCAATGCCTAAAACTTGACCGGTGATATAGCCGGCCGCCCGCGAAGCGAGGAAGACGATCGCGGGCGCGACATCGTCCGGGGTCCCGATCCGAGGGATCGCCGCCGCCTGGCGGGCGCGCTCCAGCAGTTCGGTCGGGAGGCCGCTGGTGAGTTCGGTGGTGATGAAGCCCGGGGCGACCGCGTTGACGGTGATGTTCCGGGAGCCGACCTCTTTGGCGAGCGACTTCGTCAGCCCGATCAGCCCGGCCTTGGAGGCACTGTAGTTGGCCTGCCCGGCATTGCCGGCCACCCCGGCGAGCGACGACACGTTGACGATGCGGCCGTATTTCTGCTTGAGCATCGGCCGGAGCGCCGCCTTGCTGGCGAGAAAGGCGGCCTTCAGGTTGGTCTGAATCACGATGTCCCAGTCCGCCTCGCTCATCCGCATCACGAGCGTGTCCCGGGTCAACCCGGCGTTGTTGACCAGTACGTCAAGCCGGCCCCACTGTTTGACGACCGCCTCGACGGCGATTCCCGGCGCGCCGCTGTCCGCGAAGTCAGCCTGCACCGCCATCGCCTCGTGTCCGGCGTGCGAGAGCTGCTCGACCCAGGAGTCGGCCTCGACTTTCCGGGTGCGATAGGTGATCGCCACTTTCGCCCCAGCCTCGCCAAACAGGACGGCGGTGGCACGGCCGATCCCACGGCTCCCCCCGGTGACGAGCACGACCTGGTCCTGAAAGCCGTTAGACATGCCTGGTTTCGAGCAGTGCGTTCATGCTGGTGAGATCTTCGACATTGTGGACCACCGCGCCCGGGAGAATCTTTTTGACCAGCCCGGTGAGCGTTCGCCGCGGACCAACCTCAATGTAGGTGTCCGCGCCGAGCTGCTGCAACCGTTGGATCGACTGCGTCCAGCGCACCGGGCCGGTCAGCTGGCCGACCATGAGGCGGCGGACCTCACCTGGATCCTGATGCACCTGGGCATCGGCGTTGAAGACCTGGGGGCGGCCCAGGGCGCGCAGCGGGATCTTCTCCCAGGCGGCGGCAAACACCTCCGCGGCGTGGGCCATCAGTGGCGAATGGAAGGCGCCGCTCACCGGCAGTCGCACCAGGCGCTTTGCCCCCGCCGCTTCCAGCTGCGGGCTGACGGCGCTCAGGCCACCCTCGCTCCCGGAGATCACCACCTGCCCGGGCGCATTGTAGTTGGCGACCACCACCTGTCCCCCACTGGCGGCGCAGACCTGTTCGACGGCCGTATCGGGGAGGCCGAGCACGGCGATCATTCCGCTCGCCGCCGGGGCGGCTGCCGACATCGCCCCGCCGCGCGCCCGCACCGCCGCGAGCGCATCCACGGGGTCGAGCGCCTCGGCCGCCACCAGGCCGGCGAATTCACCCATGCTGTGGCCGGCGACCAGCGACGGTGAGAACCTCCTGGCGGTCATCAGTCGAAGCAGGGCCACGCTGTGAAACAGGATGGCTGGCTGGGCATTTTCCGTAGCCTGCAGCTCGGCCTCCGGTCCCTCCAGCATCAGCCGCCCGAGCGGCATTTTGAGGCGGTTCTCAGCCTGGCGCAGGAGGTCGGCCGAACCGGGGTCCCGCTCGATCAGGTCGCGGGCCATCCCGACGAATTGGGCGCCCTGGCCTGGAAACAGGAAGGCGACGGTGATCGGAGAAACCTAGTCGGTCTTGATGACTTCGCGCCCGTCGTAGTAGCCACAGTTACGACAGATCGCGTGCGGCTGCTTCGGCTGGTGGCACTGCGAGCACTCGACGAGCTGCATGCGCTTTATCGCCAGGTGAGCGCGGCGCTCCCCTTGGCGGGCATGGGCGTACCGGGTCTTTGGAAGAGCCATGGGCAGCCCATTATAAGGCGAGGCCGCGGGGTAAGCGATCGGTGTCGCCGCTACTGGAGTTCGGCTACGTCGCCTTGCACACCTGCGACGGCGCGCCGAACATAAGTGACGGAGTATCGCCGGCCCAGGTCGTTTCCCTTCAGCGGCCGCTGATGACCTCGACTTCCTTGGCCGGCCTCGCCGCGGGCGTGCGAAGAGCCTCGACGCCCTTCTTGACCGTGGCGACGGTCCGCAGGAGCTGGGTTTCCAGTGACTGCATGACGTCCCAGGCATAGCGGTCAGCCGCTCGGCGCGTCTCTTCGGCCTTCAAAGACGCCTCCCGCAGCATCGCCTCGGCCTGCTTCTCGGCACGCTTGACCAGGTCGTGCTGGCCGATCATTGTCTGGGCCCGTTCGCCGGCCTTGCTGACCGTCCGCGCGGCCTCCGCTTGCGCCTCGGACAGCAGGCGCTGCTGTTCCTGGAGCGTCCAGCGGGCCTGCTTGATCTCGTCGGGGAGGCTCAGCCGGAGGTCGTCGATGCAGGCCAGCACCTCTTCCTGGTCGACGACGACGGTGCGGGTCAGCGGGATTTGGCGGCTGTGGGCAATCAGGTACTCGAGGCGATCGATGGCTTCGTTGATGTTCATTGGCGTGCTCCCTTGGTGAGACGTTGCTTGAGCGGTCCGACGACATTGGCTGGGACGAATTCCGTGATGTCGCCACCGAACTCGGCGAGCTCTTTGATGAGACTGGAGCTGAGAAACAGGTGTCGCAGGCTGGTGGGAATAAAGACCGTCGTCACGTCGGGTTCCAAGCGACGGTTCATCAGCGCCATCTGGAACTCACTTTCGAAGTCTGACACGGCGCGGAGCCCGCGGACGATCACGCGGGCGCCGACCTGGCGCGCGAAGTCGATGGTGAGCCCGCTGAAGGTGCTGACCTCGACGCCTGGGCGTTCGCCCAGGCTCTCCCGGATCATGGTGACGCGCTCGCTGCTGGTGAACAGCGGCCGCTTGCTCGGATTTTCCAGCACGGCGATGACGACCCGATCGAAGATGCGCGCCGCGCGGTCGACGATATCAAGATGGCCGTGCGTCAGCGGATCGAAGCTGCCGGGATAGAGGGCAGTGATCATCCATACCTCAAAAACGTGAGCCGCGTGGTGCCGTAATCGCGCTCGCGCACCTGCGTCAGGCGTTGCAGCGGCGGGATCGGTTGGCTGCGGTAGTGCTCGACCACGACCAGCGCCTGCTCGCGCAGCGGGGCGCGGTCGAGCGCCTCGAGCGCAGCGGCTAGTGTCACGCCTTCACGGTAGGGTGGATCCAGGAGAAGAAGGTTGTAGGTGGCGAGGTCGCCGGTGGGCGCCCTCAACCACTCAATGGCATCGGCGCTTACCACGTCGCCCTGCTGGGCGAAGCCGGTTGCGGCCAAATTCTCGGCCACGATGTTAGCACAGGCTCGGTCCCGCTCCACAAATGTTGCCCTCGCCGCACCGCGAGACAGTGCCTCGATGCCCAGCGTCCCGGCGCCGGCGAAGAGATCGAGCACGCGTGCACCGCGTATGCTGTCGCCGATGATGTTGAACAAGGCCTCGCGCACCAATGACGTGGTGGGACGCGTCGAGCGACCGGGCGGGGTCTTGAGCAGACGACCGCGACTGGACCCCGCCGTGACGCGCGTCGCCGGCCCGGACATGTCATGAGTAAAGCAGGCCACACCGGCCGGGACGTCGGCCGCCGCAAAGGAGCCGCAGCATAGTCGTCGTCGACGCCCTGCTCGGTATCTTGCTGGTCCTGGTTTTGCCGCTCGCCGCCGGGATGACGGTCGGACGTGTGCTGACCGTGCTGCTCCGGCGGAGGCCGCCCGCCGAGCCACCACCCAAGGTCAATCCAGAGCGAACACCTGACGATACGCCGAAAGCTGGCGGCGGAGCGCCGGGTCGCCGTCCAAGGCCGGGTCGCGGTCCAAGAGGCGGACGGCCTCGCTCTGGGCGTCGCTGATCAAGACCGCATCGAGGAGGCTCGCCATCTTGAAGTCCTTGCCGTGCTGGCGGTAACCAGCCAGGTCACCCCAGCCTCGTAGCTCGAGGTCGATCTCGGCGAGGTCGAAGCCACTTCGATTCGAGACGACGGCCTGCAGGCGCTTGAGCGACTGCGGATCCTCGGCATCCGTGAACAACAGGCACCACGACTCCTCCGATCCCCTTCCCACACGACCGCGGAATTGATGGAGCTGCGCCAGGCCGAACCGTTCGGCTCCCTCGATCATCATCACCGTTGCATTCGGAATGTCGATGCCGACCTCGACGACCGAGGTGGAGACCAGAATGGCGACGTCTCCTCGCTGGAACCCTGACATCACGGCCTCCTTCTCGGCGGATTTGAGCCGACCGTGGAGCAACGCGATGCGTGAGGCGAGCTCTGGAAAGATGTCGCGCTGCAATTTCTCGAGCTCCTGGGTGGCGGCCCGGACGCCGAGCTTGTCCGATTCCTGGATGAGCGGACAGATCACGAACACCTGCCGTCCGGCCTCGACCTGTTTGCGGATGAAGGTGTAGGCATCTGCCCGCTTTTCGGGCGGGACGAGTCCGGTCTTGACTGGTCGCCGGCCGGGTGGCATCTCGTTCAGGATGGAGATGTCGAGATCACCGAAGAGCGTCAGCCCAAGGGTGCGCGGGATCGGGGTGGCGGTCATCGACAGGAAATGCGGTGTGCGCTCGCTCTTCTGCCGGACCGCTAGCCGCTGACCGACCCCAAACCGATGCTGCTCATCGACAACGGTTAGCGCCAGGTCCTTGAATTGCACGCCTTCTTCGATCAGGGCGTGGGTGCCTATGAGGATCGGCAGCTGCCCGTCGGCCAGCGACACCAGCATCGGTTTTCGCGCCGAGGCCGGCGTGCTGCCGACCAGCAGGGCGACATCGATCTGGAATGGCTCCAGGATCGAGTGGATGACGTCTGCGTGCTGTCGCGCGAGGACCTCGGTGGGTGCAAGCAACACGGACTGAAAGCCGGCACGGGCAACGTGATGCATGGCCATCGCCGCAACCACCGTTTTCCCCGATCCGACATCACCTTCCAGCAGCCGGTTCATCGGCTCGGGGCGGGCCATATCCTGCAGGATCTGCCAGGCGGCGATGCGTTGCGCGTTGGTGAGCTTGAAGGGCAGCGCCTTGACGAATCCGCGCGCCGCCGTCTCGTCGAAGGCAACTGGCTGAGCGGTCAGGGCCTTCCGGGCCCGCTTGGCCAGCTGCGCGGCCAACTGCAAGACAAACATCTCTTCGAAGGCCAGGCGCTCCCGGGCGCGCTCGAGGGCCTGGGCCGAATCGGGAAAATGCACCTGCCGCACGGCCGCAGCGCGCGAGAGAAATCCGCGACGCGCGAGCAACTCCGACGGTATGAACTCTTCGAGCTCGTCGGCGTAGCGAAGCACGGCCTGGATCTTGGATCGCAGCCATTTCGACGTCAGGCCTTCGGTCTCCCGGTAAATCGGGACCAGCCGTGCCGCGTGCTGCGGGCGGAGTGACACCTTTTCATGGTCCGGGTTCTTCATCACCAGCCCGCCGTTCAGATCGGCCTCGCCGGCGACAAAGATCTCGTCGCCTTTCTGTAGGCTCTTGGCCAGCCACGGCTGGTTGAACCACACGACGCGCAAGGTCGTCCCCGAATCGTCGCCGAGGACTGCCTCCGTCAAGGCCATGCGCTTGTACTTGGTTTGGCGAGCACCGATGTCGTAAATCCGTCCGCGAACGGTTGTCTTCACCCCCGGACGCACGAATGCGATCGGCGTCACGCTGGAAAAATCCTCGTAGCGACGCGGGAAGAACAATAAGAGGTCGCGGATGGTCGCGATGCCGAGTCGCGCCAGCTTGGCTTCGGTCTTATCGCTGACGCCGGCCAGGACCGCGACAGGATCGTCCACGGACGGGCCGCGCACCACGTGAAGCCGCGGCGCGCTCACGCGACCAGGTAGGTGAAGCCGATCACGCCGGGACCGGTGTGCGTCCCCAGGACGGCACCGATCTCGGTGAGCAGGATGTCCAGGCCAGGATAATTCGCGGCAACCCGTTCGCGAAGATGCTCCGCGTCTGCCGGCGCCGCGCCGTGCATGATGGCGAGCTGGCTGACCTTGCCGTCCCGTTCGAGGAGCTCGACCAGCCGGCTCAACGCCTGCGGCCTCCCGCGCGCTCGTCCGATCGGAACGACCTCGCCGTCTTTCAGCTGGAGAATCGGCTTGACATTGAGCAGGGATCCGAGCAAAGCACGGGCCTTTCCGATCCGGCCGCCGCGCTCGAGGTAGGTCAGGGTGTCCACCACGCAGATCACCCGAGCCTTGGGCACGAG
The DNA here is from genome assembly GCA_035602075.1 of Binatus sp. (SeqCode). GTDB lineage: Bacteria > Chloroflexota > Dormibacteria > CF-121 > CF-121 > CF-13. The sequence goes on from DATNNA010000097.1 coordinate 14,512, forward strand.
CGCCCGCAGGCGTTCCGCGATGGTTGTGCGGTCCTTGCCGGCCCTGGCCAGCCTTGCCCCTTCGAGGGCCATGAAGCCGAGGGCCATCGAGGTGCTGAGTGAGTCGACGACCTCGATCGTCTGTTCATCGACCGCCTTCGCCGCCATCAGCGCCGAGTTATAGGTCCCCGAGACCTTGCTGGAAAGGTGAACCGAAACGATCTCATCGCCATTCTGTCGGAGCGTGCGATAAGCCTCTTCGAAGACACCGACGGCTGGCTGCGACGTGCGTGGGAGCTGGGCGGAGGCTTTGAGGCGGCGGAAAAACTCGTCCGCGGTCAGGTCCACATGGTCGCGGAAGACCTGGTCGCCGAAGTGGACGTTGAGCGGCACTACGGTGATGCCGGCGGCCTGCTGTTGCTCCTTGGTCAGGTCGGCGGTGGAATCCGTGACGATCCGGACCACCACAGGAGTATAGCCAGCGCTTCGCGCGAATCACAGCCAGGCAACGGGCGCGTTTCGTTAGGTTGTGCGCAGCAAAAATTGTTAAACCTATAGCTGCGATGTCGCTCCCAGGACATATCGCGCTGAGCTCACGCTTGCGCGCCGCCCTCACCCCGGTCGCCTCGGTGGCCGTGTCGTCGCGCCCGGCCCTCGACGCCCAGCGGAGCCAGGCGATCATTCTCGGCAGCTTTGTCGGCTTCCAGGCGCTCGATTTCTTCACCACCCACCTTGGACTCGCCTTGCAACACCAGGAGCTCAACCAGTTCATGGCACCGATCATCGACACCCAGGGCGAATTGACCGCCTACGCGGTCAAGGGAACGGCGATTGCCGTGCTGCTGGCAATCCTGATGTTGACGCACCGCCGCAAGCCACGCGTCTGGCAGGTATACCTGATCGCCGGCTGGCTTAGTGCGGTCGCGGTTATCGCCAACGTGATGCAGCTGCTCCTCTAGCCGCCCTTAGTCCTTCAGCACCTCGCGCAGCTTGACCGCAAATTCAGCGGCGTGGCTCTCGAAGCCTCCGTGTGCCCCAGGGAAGATGGCGGCTTGCGTCCCGAGCCGCGCGGCCAACTGCAGTCCGCCCTCATGCGCGAGCTCGCCGCGCGAATCGTTTCCGACCGCCGGAACGATCCGGGAGGAGCCGGCCTTCAATGCCGCGAAGTCGGGTTCGTACGCGGCAATCGCCAGGAAGTAGTGCCCGAGCCAGAAATTCATGTTCCGCTGAAACTGAGCCATCGCCTCGCGCATCTCCGGGGTCGGCTCGCCGGGCGGAGGTGGGGGCGGACCGCTGCGGATGCGGGTCTGCACCATGAACTTTTGCATGGCCGGCCCAATGCCGGCGGTGCGATAGGTTTCAACGATCTCGGCCATGGACGCACGTTCGCGCGCGGGATCGGGCAGCAGGGCCGGAGCCGGCGGCTCGTGTGACACGAACGTGCGAACTTGGTCGGGATGGCGAGCGGTCAGCTCGAGCCCGATGACGGCGCCGCCGCTGCTGCCGAAGACATACGCCGGCTCTTTCGCCGTCGCCGTCAAAAGCCGATGAACGTCGTCGGCGAAGATCTCCACGATCCGCTCGTCCCGAACCGGAGCGTCGAGCGTGCTGTGCGATAGACCCCGTGGGTCATAGGTCACGACGGTGTAATCGGATGCGAGCGCTTCGGCGATACGCCGAAATACCCCAGCGTCCGCCGGCCCGCCGGGCATCATGAGAAGCACCGGACCGGCCCCGCGAACCTGGTAATAGAGACTCGCGCCAGGCACGGCTAAGCGCTCCGCCGTCATCGGCACGATCGTGCTCATGCCACTCCCTCCTTCGTGGTTACTCGACGGCCACGATATAGGGATAGAGGGCTTGCTCGCCAGATTGAAGCTCGACCGAGGCTTTGGGGAACTGCTGGGCGACGGAATTGACGAGGCCTTCCCGCCCGGCTTCCGGGGCCTCGGCGCCGGCGTAAATCGTCACTGTTCCCACCTTGGCCGCGTCGATGCGCGCGAGGACCGCCTGTACCACCTTCTCCGGGGATTGGCCGGCGACGACGATCCGATCGTTGAGCAACCCGATGACATCGTTTTCCGCAATCTTCAAGCCGTTCACCTCGCTTGCTCGGACAGCGCGGGTCACCTCGATGGTCTGGACCTGGCCTAGGGCGTGAGACATCGCACTGGCGTTGGCCTCCAGGTCGGCGCTGAAGTCGAAGGCGAAGAGGGCCGCGATGCCCTGCGGCATGCTGCGCGACGGCACCACCCGAACCCGCTTGCGGGTCAGCTCAGCGACCTGTTGTGCCGTCATCACCACGTTGCCGTTGTTGGGAAGCAGCAGGACGTCGTTGGAGGGTACCGATTCGACCGCCGCCAGGATGTCCTCCGTGGAGGGGTTGACCGTCTGGCCGCCGCCCACCACGGAGTCAACGCCCAGGCTCTCGAGGATACGGCGAAAGCCGTCGCCGCTCGCCACTGCCACCAGGGCCAGGTGCTTGGTGCTTGCCGGGCGGCGGATGCTATCGCCCTGGAGCCGGTGGTGCTGCGACGACATGTCGTCGACCTTGAGCCGGCTGAGCCGTCCGACACCGCTCGCGTAACTGATCACTACCGCGGGCTCCTGGGTGTGGACGTGAACTTTGATGGCTGAGTCATCACCAACAACCAGGGCCGACTCGCCATGCCGCTGGATCTCGGTGCGCACCTCATCGATGGCCAGTTTGTCGCCGTTGATGATGAACTCGGTGCAGTACCCCCAGCCCGTGGTGGGCGCCTCCACCGGTTTCGGCCGCGCGTGCTGCGTCGCGGGCCGCTCGAAGCTCTGCAGGGCTTCGCCGCTCATTCGCTTGAGAAAGCCCTCCAGGATGAGCTGAAGCCCGAACCCTCCAGCGTCGATCACCCCCGCCTGCTTGAGGATGGGCAGTTGTTCGGGCGTCCGCTCCACCGCGTCGGCGGCCGCGGCGCAGGCGGCGCGGACGACCTCCGTCAGGTCGTTGGTTTGCGCGGCTTTCGCTTCCGCCCCGGCGGCGGCCTCTCGGGCCACCGTGAGCATGGTGCCCTCGGTTGGCTTGATCACGGCCCGGTAGGCGACATCCGCCCCCTCGCGAAACGCTTGGGCCAGCCCTCGAGCGTCGACCGCCGGCCTGGTGCCGATGCCGACGCAAAAGCCGCGCAAAATCTGGGAGAGAATCACCCCCGAGTTTCCTCTCGCCCCCATCAGCGCGCCATGCGACGCCCGTCTGGCCGTTCGCGAAAGATCGGCGTCGTCGAGATCGCGGATGTCTTCGACGGCCGACTGCAAGGTGAGGAGCATGTTGGTGCCGGTGTCCCCGTCCGGAACCGGAAAGACGTTGAGGGCATCGACCTCGTCACGGTTGACGGTCAGCCAGGCCAGCGAGCCGAGCAGGGCTTCCTTGAACAAGCGTCCGTCGCACTCCGTGATGGGCATGGTCGCGGCGCCGGTCAGGCTCGGGATTTCAGCTGCCGCCACTCCCGCTGACGTGGATACCCTGGACGTTGACGTTGACTTCCACGACCGGGAGTCCGAGGGTGCGCTCGACCGAATACCGGACGGCGTTCGAGAGGTTGTTGGCTACCTCCGAGACCCGCGTGCCGTACTCGACGATGACGTACAGCGAAACGGCGATCCCATCCTCACGCACCTCGACCTCGACGCCCCGATGCAGTTTGTCGCGGTGCAGGCGCTCGGCCAAACCATCTCGCAAGCCGCGGGCGGCCATGGCGACAACGCCGTAGCAGCCCGCCGCCGCGTGCCCGGCAATGGTTGCGACGACATGGCGCGACACCTCAATCCGCCCGAGGTCTCTGGCCTGGATCAGCGTCCTCGGCGGCTTCCCGGTGCGTGACGGGTTGGCCTTCGTCTTTGAGTCCATCGTGTGCTACTATGTGACGCTGATTTCGCCTCAATCATACGCGATGGTCATCGAGGCGCCAAAGCAAACCAATTCCATGGCACAACGCTGCGCGATCTGCGGAAAGGGGCCCCAATACGGGCATCACGTGAGCCACTCGAAGGTGCACACGAAGCGCCGCTTCATGCCCAATTTGCACAAGGCACGGGTCACGATCGATGGCCGCACCCAGACGGCCCTGGTCTGCACCCGCTGCCTCCGCACCCAGGCCAAGTCCGCTTAGAGACCGCGCCAGTCTCCCTCGCCGCCTGACAACGACCCTAGCGCAGCCGGTCGATCGCGGCCTTCTTGCCCTGTGGGTGACTGAAAACAAAGCTCCCCGCGACCAGCACGGTGGCGCCGTTCGCGGCCGACTGCGGCCCGGTCTCTGCATTGACGCCGCCGTCCACTTCGATGTCGAGGTTCGGATTAAGCCGGTCACGCAAGGCGCGCGCTGCCTTGATCCGCTCCAGGCTGCCGTCGATGAATTTCTGACCGCCCCAGCCGGGGTTGACGCACATCACCACCAGCAGGTCGGCGTTCTTGAGGACCGGTTCGACGAGCGCCAGCGGACTGCCGGGGTTGAGGCAAACGCCAGCCCGCAGGCCCGCCTTGCGGATACTCTCCAGCACGCGGTGGATGTGCCGGGTCGCCTCGACATGCACCGATAGCGTCGTGGCGCCCGCATCGCGAAAGGCCTCGATGGTGCGCTCCGGATTTTCGATCATCAGGTGGACGTCGAAGGGCACCTTGGCGTAACGCCGGCAGTGCTCCACGGTCCGCGGCCCGATCGTGATGGGCGGGACGAAGTGCCCATCCATGACATCGAAATGCAGCCAATCGGCACCAGCCTGCTCGAGGGCGGCGACCTCCTCACCCAGCCGGCTGAAGTCGGCCGACAGCAGCGAGGGAGCGACCAACACTAGCCGACGGTCGGAATGGCGATGGTCACGGGCACGTCGAAGTCGTGATAGTTGATTTCGATGTGCGCCGTCGCGTGGATGCTTGATCCAGCGGGCATCCGGCTGCTCGATGCGCCCGGCGCACCAAGCGCACCCATCAACGCGCTGAGGTCCACCGTGTAATCGGCGTCCGTGGTGACCCGACGAACCAGATGGTCATCCTTCCCGAACCAGACCTCGACCATCAGGGTGCCGCTGTTCAGGACCTGCTCAATGGCCGCCTTGGCCTGCGGGTTCTTGACCGCGGACTTGTCGAAGCTGGCGATTAGCTTGTCTTTGTCGGGAGTCAGCTGGTAATGGTGGACCGCTGTGCCATCGGGCATCTTCGTATCGCCGAGGTCCTTGATCGACTTCACATTCCGCAGGAGTTGCTCGTATGAAAGCGGATCAGGTTGACTGAGCTGCCCGTTGATCCCGCTCGCTTGCGAGCTTTCCCATTTCCCGCTGACCGGGTTCTTCACGTAAGCCTGGCCGTTGGCGACCACGACTTCGGTCGCCACAGAGAGTCCGGCCAGCTTGGCGTTGATGGTCGCGTGATAGCGGTCGGGAAATGCGGCCTCGCCCTTCCCGGTCATGTCGAGCGCCAGGGAGCCGGCGGTGCTGCCGCTCTGGCCGAACATCTTGCCCATTTCGGGAGGGAACGTCATCTTGACGTTGCCCAGGAGGTCAAACTTCGCGTAGTGCAGCTGGCTCGCCCGCTGCGCCGCGCTGGAGAGCGCCTGCTCCGGAGTTTGCGGCTTGGCCAGCGGCGAAGCGCAGGCGGCCACCGCCACCATCGTCAGCAGGCTCAGAAAGAGGCGTTTCACCGGACTTCCTGAGTATATCGGCGGCGGGACGCGCTTCCCTTCGTCCCCAAGTAAGACCCGACTAGGAGGCTGCGACAGGCGGCACGCTGACCGTTACCGAGGCGTTGAAATCGTGATAGTCGATCGTGGCATGGACGACGGTATGCACCGTCGCGCCCGGCGGCATCGGGAAGCCCGGCGGCAATTGCTGGCCCGACGCCTGCATCACCTTGCTGAGGTCGATCGTGGCATCGGTGTCGTTCTTCATCCGGTGCAGCAGGTGATC
>DATNNA010000098.1:0-8638 GCA_035602075.1 Binatus sp. (SeqCode)
AGTGTCCTGAAGGCGTATCAGTCGCCGACCCGAATGGTGCATGCCATCGGTGCCCTGAGCGCGCTCGGGGATGAAGCCACCACCCTTAACGTCAAACGGCCGCTGGTGGTCACCGACCAGGGCATCGTAAAAGCCGGATTGCTGGACGAAGCTCTGAAGCCACTCCGCGCCGCCGGGCTGGACCCGGTCACCTACGACCAGGTGCGCGCCAACCCAGGGATTGCCCTGGTCGACGCCGGCGCCCGCTATTACCAGTCGGAACGCTGCGACGGTCTGGTGGCAATCGGCGGCGGCAGCTCGATCGACTGCGCCAAGGGCATAGGCGTCGTGGCTGTCCATGGCGGCAGCATCGGTCAATACGAGTGGGGCAAGGATCCGATCCACTCGCGGATCCCTCCGCTCGTCGCCGTCCCAACCACGGCGGGGACGGGCAGCGAGGTCACGCTCTGGGCGGTGATCACCGATCCCGATCGCAAAGTGAAGTTCAACGTCGGCGGCACACCGAACATCGCCGCCTGGGTCGCCCTCATCGATCCAGCGCTCAGCGTCAATCTGCCGGCCGGTGTCACCGCCGGCACGGGCATGGATGCGCTGACCCACGCCATCGAGTGCTACACGATGGCGTATCACCAGCCGTTCACCGACGCGGTAGCGTTGCATGCGATGGAGTACTGCGCGCGCTGGCTGCGCGTTGCGTACTCGCAGGGTCACAACCTCGAGGCGCGCTACCACATGAGCATGGCGGCGATGCTTGCCGGTCTCGCCTACGGCACCGACTCGGCCGGAGCGGCGCACGCGATGAGCCAGTCGGCCGGAGGCGTTCATGACGCGCCGCATGGGGCGCTGACAGGGCGGTTGCTCGCCCCCGTGATGGAGTACAACTATTCGGGGGAGCCGGAGCGCTTTGCCCGCATCGCGCAGGCCCTCAGCCTCGACATCGCTAACAAGACGATCTGGAAGGCCGCGGAGCTCTCGGTCGAGTACGTCTATCAGCTGACCGAGGACCTCGACATTCCGTCCCTGAACGAGCTGGGATTCAGCGAAGACGAGATCCCGATGCTCGCGGAAAAGGCCCAGGCGGACTCACAGACCATCGGCAACCCGAGGGACGTCGACGCCAAGAATTACGAGAAGATCTACGCCCGCGCCTTTGAGGCGGGACGCCACCGGAAGGTCGCAAGACAGCTGGCGCACGCCGGTTCCTGACGCCATGTGGACCAACACCCTCAAGCCTTACGACCTCCTCACCGAGGAGCAAGTTCAGCAAATCCACGACCATGCCATGCTCATCCTGCAAGAGATCGGCGTCGACTTCCTCTATCCTCGCGCCCTCGACACGTTCCGGCGCGCTGGGCTAAAGATCGAGGACAGCCGCGTCCACTTCGAGCCCGCCTTCATCGAGGAGCAGATCAAGAAGGTGCCGGCGACCTTCCAGGTCCAGGCGCGCAATCCGGCCAACACCGTCACGATCGGCGGCAATCACATGGTCAACGCGCCAGTCTATGGGCCGCCCTTCATCACCGATCTCGACCGCGGTCGCCGGGGCGCCACCATCGCCGACTTCACGAACTTCGACAAGATGGCCCAGGCAACCCCACAGATTCATTGCGCCGGCGGCACCATCGTCGAGCCGGAGGACCTGCCGCTCGAGACGCGCCACCTCGACATGGTCTACTCGCACATTCGCTGGACCGACATGCCCTACATGGGAAGCGTGATTTCCGAGGAGGGTGCGCGCGACTCCATCGAAATGTCCTCCATCCTGTTCGGCGGCCGGGCGAACATCGAGAAGACGCCCGCCCTGCTGGCGCTCGTCAATGTCAACAGCCCGCTTCGCTACGACGATCGGATGCTCGGTGCGTTGATGACCTACGCGGAGGCGAACCAACCCGCGATCGTGACGCCTTTCCTGATGGCGGGGGCGATGTCGCCCATGGGCCTCGCCGGCACGATCGCCCAGCAAACCGCGGAAGCCCTGGCGGGGATTGCCCTGATCCAACTGATCCGCCCCGGCGCCCCGTGTATCTACGGCTCCTTCCTGACCAACATCGACATGCAATCGGGAAGCCCGGCTTTCGGCACGCCGGAGTCGGCCATGGGAATCCTGGCCAGCGCGCAGATGGCACGGCACTACCGCATCCCCTTCCGCGGTGGCGGCGCGCTGACGTCCTCCAAGTCACCCGATGCGCAGGCCGCCTACGAATCGATGATGTGCCTCTGGCCGACGGTGATGGGTGGCGTTCACTTCGTGCTCCACGCCGCCGGCTGGTTGGAGAGCGCGCTGCTGGCCTCCTATGAAAAATTCATCATCGACGTGGAAGCCCTGCGGATGTTCGAGTGGATCCTCACCAAGGGGATTCCCTTCGACGAAGAGGGCTTCGCGATGGACGGGATCCGTGAAGTCGGTCCCGGCGGTCACCACCTCGGTTCCGAGCACACGATGCGGAACTACCGGACAGGCTTCTACCGGCCGTGGATCTCGTCAACGGAAAACTATGACCGCTGGCAGCGGATGGGATCGCGCACGGCTGACAAGGTGGCGAACGAGAAGTGGAAGCAGCTCCTGACCGACTATAAAGATCCGGGAATCGACTCGGGCATCGATGAACAGCTCCAGGCCTTCATCGAGGTGCGCAAAGATGCGATTCTCCACGCCACGGTCTGAGTCAACAGGAGGAAGAGGGTGAAAGTCGCCGACAAAGTCGAAACACTGAAGATGTTCGTGGACGGCCGGTGGGTCGATTCGGAGGGCGGCGAAACCTTCGAGGCGCGGAGCCCGGCAACCGGCGAGGTCATCGCCCATTTGCCGAAGGGCACCCGGGCCGACGCCAGCCGCGCCGTCGAGGCGGCGCACCGGGCGCGCCCGGCGATGGCCTCGCTCGGCGCCTTCGACCGGGCCACGCTGTTGCATCGGATCGCGGATGTGATGGAGAAGCGTCGCGACGAGCTCGCCCATTGGCTCAGCCTCGACCAGGGCAAGCCCTACAAAGCCGAGGCCGTCGGCGAAGTGGGCGAAGCGATCGAATACTTCCGAATCGCCGCCGAGGACATCAAGCGGCTCGAGACGAACGTGATCCCGTCGATGAGCAAGAACAAGCTCGTCTTCACGCTCCGTGTCCCGCGAGGCGTCTACGGCGTCATCACCCCGTGGAACTGGCCGCTGACGATGGCGACCGAGGTGATCGCGCCGGCGCTCGCCGGCGGTAACACGCTGGTGTGGGCCCCCGCCTCCTCAACCTCGGCGATCTCCGTCAAGCTGATGGAGTGCCTGGCCGAGGCCGACCTGCCCGCCGGCGCGGTCAATCTCGTCACCGGTCCGGGGTCGGTGGTGGGCGATGAGATCGCCGGCCATCCCTTGCTCGCCGGCGTCGGCTTCGTCGGCTCCACGGAAACGGGACGCTCGGTGGCGCGGCGAGCGGCCGGCAAGCACATCATGCTCGAGCTGGGTGGCAATGGCCCAATCGTGATCTTCCAGGATGCCCACATCGACCGCGCGGTTGAGGGCGTGATCGTCGGCTGCTTCCTTTGCGCCGGACAGAGCTGCACCGCCGGCGAGCGGATCCTCGTCCAGCGCGATTTTCAGGACCGCTTCATCGAGAAGCTTACCGAGGCCGTCAAGCAGATCAAGCTGGGCGATCCCTTCGACGACTCCACGACCATGGGCCCCTTGAACAACGAAGGCGTCGCGACCAAGATGGACGAGCACGTCGCCGACGCGCTGGCGCAGGGCGCGGAGCTGGTGACCGGCGGTCACCGCTCGACGAGCTTCCCCACTCGCCTCTACTACGAGGCGACGGTGCTCCGCGGCGTCAGCCCTCAGATGCGAGTCAGCAAGGAGGAGACCTTCGGCCCGATCGCACCGGTGATCCCGTTCCGCGACGAGGCGGAGGCGCTGGCGATCGCCAACGACTCACCCTATGGGCTGCTCGGATCCGTCTATACGCGCGACATCGACCGCGCCCTCCGCTTCGCGCAACGGCTCGAGACCGGCTGGGTGAACGTCAATGAGTCGTCCAACTACTGGGAAGCACACATCCCGTTCGGCGGCCGCGCCGGAAAAGAGAGCGGCATTGGGCGGGTCGGCGGCTATCGCGCCATCGAGCAGATGACCGACCTCAAGACGATCATCGTGGACGTACAGGAGCAGTGAGCTGACCGCCCAAACCGTCCCCGTCGCCGATGTCATCGCTGAAGCCGAGCGGATCTCCGCCGCCGCGTCGGCGGGGAAGGTTCCCGTCAAGCTGGTGGGCGGGGCGGCCGTCAACCTCCACTGCTCGAGTGCCCGGCAGGCGCCACTGAAGCGCAAATATGGCGACCTCGATTTCGTCGCCTCCTCCAAACAGCGCCAGGCGGTCCAGAAGCTATTCGAGTCGCTCGGCTACCAGGGTGACCGCCGCTTCAACACCCTCAATGGGGATCAGCGCCTGCTCTACCTCGACGCCGTGAACGGGCGCCAGATCGACGTCTTCATCGACCGGATGAAGATGTGCCATGTCATCGAGCTGGCCAACCGCCTGGGGCACGATGGGCCGACGCTGACGCCGGCGGACTTGCTGCTCAGCAAGCTGCAGGTCTTTGAGGTCAACATGAAAGACCTAGTCGACACGACCGCCCTGCTGCTCGACCATCCGATCGCAGACCATGACGAGGACGCCATCAACGGCGCCTACCTCGCCCGCCTGACCTCCGAGGACTGGGGCCTGCACCGGACGCTGCAGCTCAATTCCGTTCGGGTGCGCGATGCCGCCCGCGAGCTCGACGTCGATGCCGGCCGGGTCGGCGAGCGGCTCGATGAGCTCTGGGCTCGGATCGATGCGCGGCCGAAATCGCTCAAATGGAAGCTGCGCGCCCGGGTGGGCGATCGCGTCAGCTGGTATGAACTCCCCGAGGAAGTGCGCCAGCCTTACCAGAAGGAATAGCACCTCAGCCGTTATTGACACCCCTGCTCGCGCCTCGTAGTGTGGGCTCAGGCAGGCGAGACGACGGCCAATGGAGGGGCGGCCCATGACTCCGACAGCGCATCCCATCGAGGAAATCATCCGTGTCCTCTTCATCGAGGACGACCCCGCCGTGTCGGAGATGTACAAGCTGAAGCTCGAGCTCGATGGCTATCAGGTCGAAGTGGTCGCGAACGATGATCATGTCCTCGAGGCGGCGGGCAGGACGAAGCCGGACATGATCTTCATCGATCTTCGCGTTGGGGATGAACAAGGCTTTGCCACGCTGCAACGCCTTCGCGCGACCGCCGGCACCCGCGAGCTGCCGGTGATCATCCTCTCGAATGAGGGGGCCGGCGAGATGGCGGGTCGAGGATTCAAAGCGGACCTGCTCGATTACGTCGTCCGGGCAGACCCGAGTCCGGCCGGCCTCGCCTGGAATCTGGAGGCGTGGGCCCGAGCCGGTTCGGGTTAACACCCGCCGATTCGGTCAGGCGACCCGCTGACGCTTCTCGACGTACATCGAGCGATCGGCAGCCGCCAGCAGGTTGACTGCGGTGCTGCCGTCGGCTGGAAACGTCGCCGTCCCGATCGACACCGAGATCGCGCCCGTCGGGTCGTCCGGGTTCAACAGCGTCCCGCCGATGCGGCGCGCGAGCGAAAGCGCGCCCACCTGGTCCACGCCCGGCATCAGGAGGACGAACTCGTCGCCACCCCAGCGCGTGGCGAGGTCGGTTTCGCGGAGGTCGGAGCTGATCACCGAAGCCACCCGCTTCAGCACCGCGTCGCCCGCCGCGTGGCCCCGGGCGTCATTCACCTGCTTGAGCCCATCGACATCGAGCATCAGCACGGCGAACGTCTCCCGCGAATCATGGGCGAGCCGCAGCTCGAGCGCCTGCTCGAAGGCACGTCGATTCGCCAGGCCGGTCAACGGGTCGCTCCGCGCGGTTGCGGCCAGCCGCTCAATCAGGCGAGCATTGAAGATGGAGACGGCGGCCTGGTTCGCGAGGATCGTCAGCAGGCGCAAGTGGTCGCCGGTGTACTGGTTGATGCCCAGCTTGACATTGACGATGACCCCGATGAGACGGTCCTCGAAGATCAGCGGCACGGCGAGCATCGACTCGTTTGTCTGGGTCGTCCCCTCGATGTGGATCCCCTTGGGATGGCGCTCGGTATCGCCCACCAGCGCGCCCTGTTTGGTTTCGGCCACCCAGCCGGTGATGCCCTCGCCCACTTGAAGGGCGAGCGTTTCCCTGGTCACGCCCTCGTACTCGCTGCGCTTGGTATCACTGAAATACACCGGCTGCAGTGTGTGTCCGTCGTCCTCGAGCAGGTAGATGCGGCACTGGTCATAGGGCAGCAACGTCGTGATGGCCCGACCGATGGTGTCGCAAATCTCGGGCACGCTCGCCACCGTCGCCAGGCGGGCGCCTAATTGCTGAATGGCGTCGAGATGCTGGGTCCAGAAGTGGACAATCAGCGGTTTGCGATCTTCATGCAGAGCGCTCTCGGCGGTTCCGCTGACGGCGACCTCGCCGGATTCGATCACCTGCAGCAGCACGTCAGCGACCTTCGGGTCGAATTGCCGGCCCGCCTGGGTGCGGATTTCCTTGAGGATCCAGTCGCGGGGGCGGGCGCGCCGGTAGGGGCGGTCGCTGCACATCGCCTGGAACGCATCGCAGGCATGGATGATGCGCGCCTCGATTGGGATCTGCTCGCCGCTAAGCCCGTCCGGGTAGCCACCGCCATCCCATCGTTCATGCTCCGCGCGGACGATGGGGCGGATGCGGCCAAGGAAGGGCACCGAGGCGACGATGCGTTCACCAATCACCGGGTGTTCCCGCATGATGGCCGTTTCCTCCTCATCCAGCGGTCCCGGTTTGTTGAGGATGTATCCGGGGATGCCGATCTTGCCGATATCGTGCAGCAGGGCGCCATACTCCAGGAAGCGCAGCGCCTCGTCCTCGAGACCGAGCCGCCGGCCGACGGCCCGCGCCAGCGCTGCCGTCTCCCGTGAGTGCGCTTCCGTGTGGCGGTCCTTGGCGTCCAGCGCGGCGGCTAGTGCGGCGATGGTGGCCAGGTAGCTCTCTTCCAGTTCCTCCCGCCGCCGCTCGGCCAGCCGGTTCTCTGCTCGCAACGCCGCCGCCACCATCGAGGGGACAAAGGCGCAGACCACCATGGAAGCGAGGAGCACCGTCAGCGTCCGGGCGTAGTAAGCGTCCCATCCCTGCAGCAGGAGAGGCAGGGTGGCCACGAGCGCGTTGAGCACCAGCACAGTAATCGCCGCCCGGAATTCGAAGAGCGATGCGCTAAAGACGACGATCACCATCAGCAGCGGCATCAGGTGGCTGTGCACTCCACCGGTCGCCACGAGGCTGACTCCGTTGATCACGAGGCCACCAAACACCACGGGCAGAAAGCGCTGAGCGGGGAGGGCCGCCCACGGCCAGAACCAGGCGAGGAACCCGGCGGCAAAGGACGCCCCGGTAATGATCCATTCGATGCCGTAGTTGACCTGGAGGTCGTGGCCAATGAAGTTGCTGGCCATGACGATCCCGCCCAGGCCCCATAAAGAGACGGCGGCCGCCCGGAAGGTCGCTCGGTACAACATTGGTCGAGGCCCGACCTTCCCCATGCTCGCGAATACAACGCAGCGCTGGCTGGCTTCCGTTCGCCCCACCGGGCGGATAGCATTGGCCGGCATTGTTCTGGACCTTCGTCGAGGCATCCGCCGTCGCCGCTGGCCGGGTCGTGATTGAAGGCACGCAAGCTCACCACCTGGCGCGTGTGCTGCGCGTTCGCCCTGGAGAGCGTGGCGTCGCCGTATCCCAGCGAACGGAATACGAGATCGAGGTCGTTGAGGTGGACGGCCGTCGCGTCGTTGGGCGGGTCGTCGGCAATCGACCAGTTCAAGGTGAGCCCCAGGTGGGAATCACGCTTCTGCAGGCGGTGCTGCCGAACCCGGACTTCGATGCCGTGATCGAGGGCGGCACCGCGGTCGGGATCGGGCGGTTCGTCGCGGTCCAGGCCGAGCGTTCTGTTGCCCGACCGGCGTCGCAACGGTTGGCGCGCTGGCAAGCGATCGCCGGCTCCGCGGCCGAGCAAAGCCATCGGGGTGCGGTGCCTCGGGTTGTCGGTCCCGTCTCGTTACCCGCGGGGCTCCAGGAGGCGGCCGACGCGAGGCTGCTCGTGCTCGAGCCGTCCGCCGCGGTCCCACTGCTGCAAGCGATCGATGGATCCGACGCTTACACGATTGCGGTCGGCCCCGAGGGCGGCTGGACCGATGCCGAACTGTCCCTGATGCGTGAGCGCGACGCGGTCATGGTCAACATCGGACCGCGCATTCTGCGGGCGCGCCTGGCCCCCGTGGTGGCCGCTGCTATCCTCGTCCAACAGCGATGAACGTTTCCATTCAAACGCTCGGATGCAAGGTCAATTTTGCGGAGATGGCCGAGCTCGGCGATCGGCTGGCGCGCGTCGGTTTCACCGTGTCGGACGGCGATGAGCACGCCGACATCTGCGTGATCAACAGCTGCACGGTCACGGCACAGGCCGACCGCAAACTTCGGACCATGGTGCACGGCCTGCGGCGCCGCCACCCGCAGGCCCAACTGATCCTGACCGGCTGCCACGTCGACAATCCGAACCCGCGCGTGTCGGCGGTTCCCAGCGTCGACGTCGCGTTTCCAAACGCGCGCAAA